>JALYOR010000212.1 GCA_030856765.1 Verrucomicrobiota bacterium
GTGCAGACGACGCCGAAAAATCGGGGCACAACGGCCTCTCCCACCTTCGTTAAGACAGCCGTTTCTCGTCGAACTCGATCAAATCGAAATAGGTGAGGATATCCTTGCGCCCGGCGCCGCCCGCGTCCTTCAGAAAATGAATAAAACGCGCCTTCTTCTCCGCCGTATCGGGATGGCGTGAGATCATCGCCTCATTCCACCGTTCGATCTCTTCTGGGGCGTGGCGGACGCCGTTTTTCTCAATCCACGCCAGGACCGCGGCATCCTCCTCGAGTTCGTTAGCCACTTTTTCAAACGCGTCCGGATCGAGCTTGAGGAAAGCGAGCAGATGCTTGTCGAAACCGACCGTCTTGTAGTTGTAACCGTGCAGTAATCCCTTGCGATGCAGGCGTGCCTTGTCGATCAGACGCGGCAGGTGGACGTAGCCCCCCAGCCGCTCGTACGGACTGCGTGGCAGCAGTTTTTGCATCAACTCCAAACTAGGAGGTGGCCGGCAAACCGAAAGGATGCGGCGGCGGACGGTGGACCTTGCCCGTGCGTCGCGGTTTGGTCGTCTCTTGCACTTCCGGGAGGAGTTCCGCCTGCTCCCACGTATTCTGGCCGATGATGAGTTGACCGGAGAATGTCCCGCCCTTTTCCACATTGATCGAGCGCGCGACAACGTTGCCATCGAGCGAGCCGTGGCTGCGAATCGTGACTACCGTCTCGGCCACGATTTCACCCGACATCTTGCCGAAAATCTCGATCGAGCCCACCTGCAGTTGGCGAAAAAATTGCACGTCCGCTTTCTTGCCGATCAGCACTTCGGGCGCGGAGAGCTTTCCCTGCACCTTGGCCGGCGCCCGGAATTCGACTTTCTCGATGCACTGCAGGCTGCCTCGGAGCTTGCCATCGATGATCGCCGAGCGGCAAACGACGCTGCTGCTGCTCAGGTCGCCGGAGGAAGTGACATGGACCTGACCATGAGTGCGAATGGCCCGGCTGAAAGCGGTGTTGATCTTGTAATCGCGCAGGTCCATGTGGACGCTGCAGGAGGGGCAAATGGTGGAGGTGGCGATGGAATTGAGTTCCTGCACCGTGCCGCAGTCGAAACAAGCCACCGAAGTAATGCGGGGGCGATTCCACATCCCCTCGAAGCGTTGGAGCAATGACTGACCGGCGACCACGCCACCGAACTCGAGGGCCGCTTTCGGCGTCTCAACGCGCTCGGTGACGGCTACGACGAAATGTTTGCCGCACTGGCGGCAAAGAGTGCTCTTGGCCGCGGCGTATTCCATCTGCTTAAAGCCGCAGTGTGGACAATCCACACCAACCTTGGGAGGCGACTTGGCCACAGAGGTGCCGCGTTAAGCCGGTCGCTTAGGAACGCCCCGCGAACGCAGGCTTGGAAGACGAGGCCGGCGATTCATCGCTGCGCGCCGTCTCCGGGCGGGCGGAACCGCTGTTGTTCGTGCTCGCCGGCGTCTTGCCGGTGGTCACTTCGGACTTACCGATGAAGGTCGCACCTTCCTCGATCACGAGGCGGGCCGCCTTCAGATCGCCCTGCAACGTGCAACGCGACTTCAACTCGCAGCGCTCGCCGACGGTGATGTTGCCATGCACTTTTCCGTAGACGGTGATCGACTTGGTCTTGATCTCGCCGCGGATGTCGGCGTTCTCGCCGATAGTGAGGACTCCGTCGGAATTGATTTCACCCTCGACTTTGCCGTCGATCATCAACTCTTTTTGAAACTTAATGCTGCCTTTGATCTCGACATCTTTCGAGAGCACGTCTTTGCCAGTAGGTTCGGCCATATATTTTTGCTCAGTAATGATTGGTTGTTTGGGCGTTTCGTCTCGGGAAGAGGAAACGGGCTTCTCCTCAGCAGGACTCGGACCGGGCGAAGCGGTATCGTCCGGGGGCACGGGCCGTTGCGGGATGAATTTCTTTAACACGCAGCATTATTATGAGCCAGAGCACCCTCTGTCAACGCTGAGGAGAGGAAAGAGGCTGATTTTTAAGGCAAATCTTTTGTTTGGTAGACTTTGCAGGCCTCATTCTGCCCCGTAAGCACAAGAAAATTTGGCGCTTGCGACGGTGAAAGATCCAGGGTCCAAGCGAGAGATTGTTCCGGAACGGTTTGGCCGAGGATGGCCGCTGAATTGGCCACCACTCGGTCCGCGTTCGCCGCGAGGACCCACTTCACGGGGCGGCGCTGCAAAATCTCCGCCGCCTCGGCCGGGGAACGGGCCAGAAAAAAGCGCGCGGTGGCCACGATCCCCGGCAGACTCTCGTGCGAACTGCCTGCCACCACCGGCTGACCCGACCAATAGGCGGTCGCGGGGGCCAGCCACCACGGCGCCAGGATCGGCGCCCGCTCCTTGCTGGCCAGCGCGCTCGCCGCCGCCCGCCAGGCCACCATTTCGCGGCGGTCCGCAATTCGTCGGACCAGAGCCTCCTCGTTAGGCCAAAGCTGCGCATCCCAAAACTGTGAAAAGGGCAAAAGCGCCAAAATGACCACGCCACCCGCCAGCCATCCGCGCCTAACGACACTAAGTTGCGCCGGAATGGTGAACAGAAAAATTGCGGCGCAAAAATAGCCCCAGCGCGCCTGCCAGAGCGTCAGACCAAAGCAGAGCAGGAGTAGGCCGAGGAAGGGCCATCCGAGCCGGCCGCGCCGCAGGGCAAGCGTGAGCAGGACCGGGCCAACGAGAAGCAGTCCGCCCAACCAATGCCACCAGAGCGAACTCGTTAGTCCAACCCCGCGGAGTTCTCCGATGGTGGCAGACCAAGAGGCAAAGAAAGGCTCCGAACCGGGCCATTCCGGCCATCTTCGTTCCACTGCGGCGGCCAGCAGCACCGTTCCCAGAAAGACCCACCATCCGACCAGGCGTTCCGAGGCCAGCAAACGCGCTGGTGCCGAAAAGGCAGAGAAGAGGAGAAGCCCGCAAAGCAATATAAGCGGCTCATAGAGCGAAACCCAAAGAGCCAACCCCCAGCTCAACCCACTCAACACGCTCCAACCTCGCGACGCGCTTTCCTGCAACTGCCACTCCGCCGCCAAGGCAAGGAAAAGAAGGAAAAGGAGGAGCGATTGCTGATCGGGACGTCCCAGCGCCGTACCGTGAGCCAGGATTCCACTCAGCGCGTAAACCAGCAGCAACACGCATCGGCCTGCGGTGGAAAAGCGCCGCGACCACCACCAAAGAAACCAGCCGCCAGCCAGCGCCAGCAACGGTGAAACGACCGCGCCCGCCAGATCGAGCGGCTGCGCGGTAAAGGGCCGCAGGAGCGTCGCCAGCGCGACGATCAAATAGTCCAGCGGCGCGGTCGTGTGTGGATTGATCCCGTCCGGATAGTTCTCGAAATCCTGCTGCCTAACGATCGTTCCCGGATGGTCCGAGACGATCCGCGCCCGCGTCATCCGGGAATAGCAATCGGCATCGACAAAGTAAACTTTGCCATCGACGAAGACGTCGGGATAATTCGCACAGCGCGTCGCCAGAACGAGAACCGAGAAGAGCGTGATCTGCACAACCCTCCAGAATCCGCGCCCCGCGCGACGCAGCAGATCGCCATTCGAAAGTCGCAAATCGAAAAATTTCTTGGGCCCACCAGGATTCGAACCTGGGACCAAGGGATTATGAGTCCCCTGCTCTAACCGCTGAGCTATAGGCCCG
>JALYOR010000205.1 GCA_030856765.1 Verrucomicrobiota bacterium
CCTAACAAGATACCGGTGGTCACGAGCATATTGCGATAGGGGAGCCGCTGTTGCATGACAAAGGTCAGGATGGCGACCAGACCCGAAAGGCCGAGTCCGAGGAGGGTGCCTTTCAAGACGACGCCGCCCCCGAGCCGGAGGTTATAGGTTTGCAGGAAGAGGACCACCTCGAAACCCTCGCGGTAAAGCGAGGTAAACCCGAGCAAAATGAGGCCCCAAATAAGTCGAGACTGCGAGACACCGCCCGCCGCGCTGCTGGTGAGCAAGGTTTTCCGCCGTCGATTGTGCGCCCGGATCCAGCCGCCCCAGTAAATTTTGTGGAAGAACCAGTTCATGATCACGAGCAGCACGACGACCGCGAGCAGGCCGGTCGCGGCTTGCAAGTGAAGGGCGGAGACGTTGTCGGCCAACGCTTCCATAATGCGGACCGCGATCATCCAGGTGACCAGCGTGGCGAGAAAGGCGAGCCCCGCTCCCCAGGCTACCGGTCGGCGGCAATGGCTGCGCGGCCCGGTCATGCTGGCGGTGATGGCGGCGAGGACGAGAATGCACTCCAATCCTTCGCGGAAGACCAGGATAGCGATGTCGAGCATCGCGACTGTCGGGCTGACGTTCTCGCGGGTCGGATCGGGTGAGCCGCCCGTGGTGAGACCCTGCCAGGTCATCGCGCCGAGCACCCCGAGCGCGGCGAGGAGAAGGAGAATCTTGTGTATCGGGCGCAAGCGCCACGCGGGGCTTTCGGTGGCGAGGGGTGGGGCCGCGGGCTGCGCGAGGGACGAAATCACGAACCTATGTTATCACACCGGAGGGCGGGCGCTGCCGGTGGATTGCCTTTTTCTAGCGGTGGATTGCGCTTTTTGCCCGCCGGAACGGACGGCCTCGGCCTTGGCTTCTCCCGGCCGTGGTTGTGATTTTCACGCCCCGTCGTAAAATCCGACCATGCAGCGCCGTGCAGGTTTTACCCTGATTGAGATCGCCATCTCGGTCTCGATTCTCATGCTCCTGCTCCTCCTCGCCATACCCAGCGTGAACGGTGTCATCGCCAACCGGCGCTTACAACGCTCGCTCGATGCGATGAACGAACTCGTTCGGATGGCACAGGAACGCAGCGTGTCGGAACGTCGTCCCTATCTGATCGAGTGGCGAAAGAAGTCCGTCATCCTGCGGCCGGAGACGCTGGCGGAAAGCGACCCGGAAACGCCGAACGCAACCTTGGCGCTCGATCGGGGCCATGCCTACCAGCTCCGGCTTCCCGCCGCCCTGGTGAGCGATCCGCTGGCGCAATGGATCTTCTGGCCCTCCGGCGCGTGCGAGCCGGCCAACGTGCGGTTCAAGGGGCCCGACGGAACCTGGGAAGCGAATTATTCGCCGCTCACGGCGCGACCGCAGATTCTTGGTTATGCGACGCGATAGGGGCTTCGCCCTTTACGAGGTCCTCCTCGGCCTCACGATTTTCGTGGTCGGAGTGCTCTCGCTCGGGCGGGCCGTGGAAAATTGCCTCAACGCCAGTGCGCTGAGTGAAGAGGAAAACCGGGTGCGGCAACTGTTGGCCAACCGGATGGCCGAAGTGCAGGCGAGCCCGGGCCGGCCCGACGACAAGAAAGAAACGAAAATCGATACCGGCTACGGGGTGGTCCAGCTGATCCAAAACTCCGTCCCGGCACAACTGGAAGATAAAGACAACATCATCATCACCGGGATCAATCGGGTCACCTTGCGCGCGGAATGGTCGCGTGCGGGGACGGCCCAGAGCAAGCAACTGGTCTTCTATGTCTATCGGGCGGGCTAGGCCAGGGAGCGGAACAGGTTTCACCCTGCTCGAAGTCATGCTGGCGGTGGCCATCCTTGCCTTGATGGCGATGTCCATTTTCCGGTTCGTCAGCACCAACATGACCGCCGTCCGGCTCTCCTCGGAGCTGAACGAAGAGAACGCCCGATACGAAGGGCTGGCCAACCTCCTGACCGAGCAACTGCAAAACCTGCCGCCGGGTCAGGGCACGCTGACCGGCGAACCCTTCAAATTCAGCGGCCGTTCGCGGGATGAAATGACCTGGATTTGCCAGGCTGGGCCCGGCTTGATGACTCGTTATGCGGCGGGCGAGTACATCGTCACGATGCGCCTCCGGCCGATCGAGCGCAGCGAGCAGATGGAACTCGGGGTCGTCCGCGAATCGGATGACGACACCAATCCGGTGCCCGAGAACAAGCAATGGGTCACCCTCTTGAGGGGGCTCACGAGCATGGAGATCCGCTACTTCGATCCGCGGCTGAATGCCTGGGTCGATCGCTGGACCGACCGCGGGACGCTGCCTCACCTCGTTCGCCTAACGATCGAGCGGGCGGGCAGCGCCGTGCCCTGGGAAGCTATTCTGCCCTTGCGCCGCACCCCTCTTTAAAAAATGCAACATCCCACCGCCAAGAGCCGCTCCGGCGCCGCCCTCATGCTGGCCCTTTGGGCGCTCTTTTTGCTCAGCGCGATGGTCATCGCCTGGGCTCTGGATATCGATTCGCGCCTCGGCCTGAGCGGCAACGCCAGCCGGGTGGTGGAAGCGGAAGCGATGGCGTCCTCAGGCGCGGAGGTTGCTTTGAGTCCCTCGGTGGAAGTCGGCTCGAGTGTCCTGCATGGATCGTTAGGCAAAAATCAATCCTACGACGCCCGCATTATGGGGGAGGGCGGTCGCCTGAACCTGAACTGGCTCTTGGCGGGCGAAAGTCCGCAGCGACTCGAGATCCTGCGCAAATATCTCGAGGTCAAAGGCGTCGACCTGAACGAGCGCGATCGAATGATCGATTCCCTGCTCGACTACGTCGACCCCAACGATCTCGCGCGACTCAATGGCGCGGAGTCGGAGGAGGGTTATCAACCCAAGAACTCGCTTTTGCAACGGATCGAGGAGCTCAAGCTGGTCAAAGCTTGGGAAAAATTCACGGCCGCTCGCGATTGGGACGCCGACATTACTCTCTTCAGCACCGGACCGATCGACCTCACCTGGGCCTCGCGGGATGTTTTGCTCTCCCTGCCCGGGTTCAACGAACCGATCGCGGATCGCTTTCTTGAATATCGCCGTGGACCCGATGGGAGCGACGGCACGGAGGACGATCCGGTCTTCGAATCGCTCGATCAGGTTCGGCTTGCACTCGGATTCACACCGGAGCAATTTGCGCAGCTTTCCGGCCTAATCGGGTTCAAAGACCAAGTCGTAAGGGTGGTGAGCGTAGGCAAATCCGGCAATGTGACGCGGACTGTCCAGATGATTATTCGGAAAAGCGCGACGCCCCAGATGATTCGTTGGAAGGAATTTTAATATCGAAGCCGCATCCGCATCCGTATTCATTGCGCCCTCCAGTCGGGGCTGGAATCTCGTCCGTTCCCCGGCCGCGAACGGTTCCTGGGATGTGCGCGCGGTGGCCGATCTGAACGAGGCCGCCAGCTTGCTGGTCGCGGGCGACGACATCGTTCTGGCTCTGCCGGTCAACGCGGTCCTCGCGCAACGGCTGCGCCTGCCGACGGTCGACGCGTCGGAGTTTGGCGAAATGGTGCGGCTGCAGGTGGAGAAATCGTTTCCCTATCCACCCGAGGAAGTGACGAGCGATTTTGAAGTCATCGAGCAATCGGAGAACGACAGCGTCGTTTCGGCGATCGCGGTTCACAACGCGAAGCTGGTGGAATTGGCCTCGCCGCTTCTCAACCGTGGGCACATCCCGCGGCAGGTCACCGTCTACGCGGCGCAACGGGCCGCCTCGCATGCGGCCAAGGGGCGGGCGCTCATCATCTATCAGGAAGGCGGCAAGCTGGTCTCGGCGATCACCGAGAATGGCAAGCTCAGCCTGACGCGTACGCTCGATTCGGTCGAAGAAGCAGGCGTCGCGCGCGATCTGCCGCAACTGGCCTTGAGCGCGGAATTGCAGGGGATCGACAGCGATTTCCCGTCGGTGCTGCTGGACGAGAGCTGCATGCCGTTGCGCGACACGGTCGAGCGCATCTTCGCCCAACGTCCGCGCCTGATGGGGGTTGAGGCGCCTCCCGCCCCGGTCAAACTAAATCTGGCCCCGGAGGCCTGGCGCCGGCAACGCGCCGCACTCGTTAGGCAAAAGGAATGGCGCCGCCGTGCGCTCTGGGCGGGCGGGGTCTACGCCGGGCTTTTCCTCCTCTTCGCCCTTTACGTCGCCTTCCTCCGTTTCCAGGTCGGCCATCTGCAAAAGGGCATCCGGCGCGACGCGCCCAAGGTCGAATTCATCAAGAGCACGGAAGCGGATTGGAAGGCGCTCTCGCCCGCGATCGATCCGCACTATTATCCGATCGAGGTGCTCCTCCACTTGTTTGAGAGTCTGCCCAACCCCGAGGTCCGGATCACGGTCTACGATCAATCGGCCCGTAACATCTCCGTGCAAGGCGAAGCGCCCTCCGCCGCCCTGGCCTATCAGTTTGCCGAGAAAGTAAAAAAAAATCCCGACCTCCAGCCCTTTACTTTCACTCTCGGGACACCGCGGATTTTGCCTAACGATCACGCTCAATTTCGCCTGGAGGGAAAAACGAAATGATCAGCCGCTGGCTGGCGCAGATGAATCAGCGCGAACGCTTCCTCGCCCTGGGGGTAGGGGGCATTCTTTTTCTCCTCATCAATCTCTTCGTCTGGAGCACACTCTTCGGGATGAGCGCGAAGGCGCGGGCCGAGTATGCGACGCAAAAGGCTGCCCGCTCCGAACAGAAAGTTTATCTCGAAGAGGAGAAGATGTGGAAGAAGCGCGCCGAATGGCTGCGCAAGAAACAACCGCACCTCGAAAACCCGGCCGAGGCCTCCTCGCTCCTCACCCAGGTGAAGGAGATCGCGAGCAAGCATAACGTCCAAGTCGAGAATCCGCAGATCGGCGCGGTCGACAATAACCCATCGCGCCAGTCGGTTTCGGCCACTTTTGAGACCAAGAGCGGATGGGAGCCGCTGGTCCATTTTCTCTACGATGCGCAAAAGCCGGAGGCGTTCACGGTTTTTGAAACGGTGAACTTGATGGTGGACGCAAATGATCCGACGGTGATGCGAGGCCGGTTCAAGATCGCGAAATGGTTCGCTCCGGCCGGAAAGAAATGATGACACTGCAACGATTTTTCTGGGCCGGCACCCTCCTTTGCCTAACGACCAGCGTCTGGGCCAAGGACGACCTCCCGGCACCGGCCAAGTTTGCGCGCTATGAGGCGATGTTGAAACGCTCGCCCTTTGCTGTCGCCAGCGCCGGGGCGCCGGTTTCGGCTACGGCGGATTTTGCCCGCGACCTCTATGTCGCCAACGCGGCTCACTCCACCGGTGCCGACTACGTCACGCTGGCTTCGACCACGGACAAGAATCTCAAGGAATACCTGAATAGCAAAGAAGAGGTGAACGGCTATTCCCTCTCCAATATTCAGTGGTCCAATCGGGTCGGCGAGACCAAGGTCACCGTCACCAAGAACGGCCAGTTTGCGACCCTCACCTTCAACGAAGCCTTGCTCAGCCAGGC
>JALYOR010000268.1 GCA_030856765.1 Verrucomicrobiota bacterium
CGGGCCGATCTCGACGGAGATGGCGAAGAAGAGGTCCTGATCAGTGCGACCAACTATCAAGCTGAGGATGAGAGCGCGGGGACCGAATCGCGGGCGGGCGATTACTCGTTCGTCCTCCTGCGCCAGGTGCGGGCGGGGAAGGTGGAAACTAGGCTGATCGACGGCGAGTTCTATAAAAAAGACAAAACCTTCAACGCGCCTAACGTTCACCGCGTCGCCGCCATTCTCGACCTCGATGGCGACGGCAAAATGGAACTGGTGCTGACCAGTAATTACTACGAAGGCGGCACGACTACGATTTACCGCTACACACCGTCCGCGACCAAGGAGTTGGTGGCCGTGAGTTGTGGCGCCTGAAGCGAGCGTCTCGGACGACGGCAAGAGATCTTTTTGCGGTTGGACCCAGCGCGAAAGGCCAGTGCTTTCGGATAAGGAGCCGGCCCACCAGCTACCGATGAGAATTGTCGATTATCCGTTGAGCAAGGGGCAATGGTACCCCGAGAAGCAGCAGAAGAAATTCATCGTTTGGCACGGCACGCGAGGCCGGACCGCCTACACGCCTTCCGACGGTCGCCCTGGAGTCGCAACCAGTTCGATCGATGGATGGAATGATGATGAGAGTCATGTCGGGACCCCATTCCTGGTCGATCGCGACGGCACGATCTATCGCACCTTCCAGGACGAACGAGAATGGATCCTCCACCTCGGACTGGCCGACACCAAAGGTCGCTACGACAAAGCCAGCATCGGGATTGAGTTTGCCAACGAACTCGAGTTGATCGCGGCGAACCGAAAGTTTTATGCTTTCGATCGCATTCACCATAATTCCGAGTACGTCGGTCCGCGCCTCCAACGGACCTGGCGCGTGCACGATTGGTGGGCTCAGCTGGATATCGCGCAGGTGGATGCGGCGATTGAGTTGACGGTCGATCTCTGCCGCCGTCACGGAATTCCCAAGACTTTCTTCTATCCCTCCACGACCTACGATTTTCCCCACTGTTTCGAAGTGGCCGGGGTCTTGTGCCACTCGAATTGCCGCCAGGATAAGACAGATCTTCTCCTCGAGGACTGGGTTTGGACGAAATTGAAGGCGGCTGGTTTCGAGTTCGTCGGTGAAGCTTTCCTTCTCCCAGCCGAGCTCGCGATCGCCGCTGCCACCAAAGTGGTCAGTGTCGCCGCAGCTCTGACCAGACGGAGGAAAGGAAGCCGTCGTCCGCCGCCATTGGGCAAGGCCAAAGTCCTATCCCCGGATGGCAGCCTGAACGTCCGTTCCGCTCCCAGCTTTACGGCCAGGAAATTGCGCACGCTCAAGAACGGCAAAGTGGTGAAAGTCTTTGGGTTGCAGGGTGACTGGGCCTGTATCACTGCCTCGGGCAAGTCGTGGGTCGCGCGACGATATCTCGAGCCGGTCGAGTCAGCCAAGCCTGTCGAGGTGACTCTCACTCTGCTTGCTCCGACGGTCGATCATCAGGTCACTTAGGCATGTCTTGCAAGAGGTCTTCTATTCCGAGCGCGAAGAAGGAGCTCCGCCGCGACGGGCCGCTTTACTAACTCACCGATTGAGCCGGCTTCTTTCGCAAAGGCAGCAGGCAGATCGGATCGTTGCCATTCACGGTAATTGCCACAATCCCGCCGGGTGAGCGAAGTCTCGCTCCGGGTCGCCGTGAATTCCCTGAGGAACTGTTTTTTCTTCTCACAATTGTCGCCAGCGCGATAATCGACGAACACCAATGATGGAACGCATTCGAGTCGCTTCGCTGCAGTATTTTATCCGGCCGGTTCAAACCTTTGAACAATTTCGTGATCAGGTTAGCGGGCTGGTCGACACCGCGGTTGACTACAAATGTCACCTGATCGTTTTTCCGGAGTATTTTACTGTTCAGCTGCTCACCCTCGGCGATATCCGCCGCCCGATTCGCCAGCAAATCGTCGATCTCTCCCGCCAGGTCCCCCGCTACATCGAGCTTTTCAGCAAGCTGGCGCGGGAAAACAGAATTTACATCGTGGCCGGCACCATCCCGGTTTTCGACGAGTCGCGGGACAAGATTTACAATGACTCACACTTCTTCAGTCCGTCGGGTGAGCACGGCGTGCAGGGCAAAATGCACATGACCCGTTCGAGGCCGAAGAATGGGATGTCTCACCCCGCGAAAGGCTGAAGGTTTTCGAGACGGACTTCGGTAAACTCGCGATCGCGATCTGTTACGACATTGAGTTTCCCGAGATCGCGCGCGCCGCCGCGCATCAGGACGCCCAGATCATCATCACCCCGAGCTGCACCGATGATCGGCAGGGCTTCCTGCGGGTGCGCTATTGCGCACATGCGCGGGCGGTTGAAAACCAGGTTTACGTCATCCAATCGTGAACCGTCGGTTCGCTTCCCATGGTCCCGGCGGTCTCGCTCAACTACGGGCAGGCCTCGATTTTAACCCCGAGCGATTTCTCCTTCTCGCGGGATGGCATTCTGCCGAGGGCACAGTGAACCAGGAGATGATGGTGATCGGCGAACTGAATTTGAAGACGATCCAGGAAGGACGCGAGACCGGCACCGTGCTGCCCTTGCGCGACAGCAAACGGACCCAGGATATGCTGGCGCAGACCGAGTTGGTGAAGCTGTGAGCAAGCTGGATGCGACTCCCGACCCTCGTCCGGAGGTCGTGGTGCGCAACACCCGCCCGGAAGACTTCGAGCAGATCATCGCGATGACGCGCGACGTTTACCACGCCAGCCCGTCGTGGTCGGCCGCGCAACTTACCTCACACCTCGAAATTTTCCCCGAGGGGCAATTCGTCGCGGTCGACGAAAAGAGCGAGCGCCTCCTGGGCATGGCCGCGAGTCTCATTGTCGCCTGGGATGACTACGAGATGACGACGAGCTGGCGCGATTTCACCGAGCACGGAACGTTTCGCAATCATGATCCCCAAGGGCGCACTCTTTACGGCGCCGAAGTGATGGTGCGGCCGGAGGAGCAAGGCCGGGGCATCGGCAAAAAAATTTACCGGGCGCGCCGCGCGCTGGTCCGGCAGCTGGGTCTCCTCCGCATCCGCGCCGAGGCCCGTTTGAGCGGTTATCATCGTTATTCCGATCGTTTGACGGCCGAACAATATGTCTTGCGCGTGATGGCGGACGACCTGGGCGATCCCACCTTGTCGTTCCAGATCAAGCAAGGCTTTGTCCCGCTGGCGGTGGCGCCGGATTATTTGCATCACGATCCGGAGAGCCTGGGTTACGC
>JALYOR010000269.1 GCA_030856765.1 Verrucomicrobiota bacterium
ACTGGAGTCAGGAAGGTCTGGACCGATTCGGATTCATTTATTATACCGCTGCCAGTAACTAGAATGTTGGCCACCTCAATGCTGATGGAGTAAGGATCTGCACCAGGTTCAAAGATAATTTCGCTAACTTCGACCGATGTGGCGTGGACGATTAAGTCGGTCACAGTCGAGCTGCCGAAGGTTGCGACATCGCCCGCCGCGTCTGGCACCGTATTAGGCATCCAGTTTTGGGCAGTGTACCAATCTCCGCTCATTGGGTTTGCCTGCCATGTCGCACTACCCGCCAAAGCTTGCCAGGGCGCGGCTAACGTTAGCAGGCCAGTAGCAATCGGAGTGATCAATAGTCTTGTGATTTTCATAGATGCATTTGCAGAAAATCGATCACCTCGGCGCTGACGCACTCCTGAGTCAATTCATTAATCTGGTTCCAGTATTTGAAAGCGTGAAGTGAGCCATTATTGATCTTATAGAACACGACGTCCGCGGTCGGCTGGTAGATGTCGAAAGCATCAAGCATCTCTTGCCCCTGCTCGAAGGGCACGGAGTCACCTTGCGTGGCATACATGCGGATAGGTAGCGTTTGCGACCAGCTTGATCGGCGAGACGCCATGTTGAAGCGCGAGCCAGTCATTCGGATGATTTACTCGCGTGAAATTAGTGTAGTTTTCCACCGAATCCTCGAAATATAGGCGATGCCTGGATCTCCCACGCGTGAGGATAGTCGGTCGGACCGGAAAAACTCACCACTACCTTAGTGTGTTGCGTGTTGGGCGATTGAGGGATTTCATGAGGCCGATGGTAAGGACTATGCTTCTACGGATCAATCGTAAAATTCTCCCTCGCGGTTTTTACCACCGGCAGGCTTGCCAAGCGCACCGCCCGCGGCTAGCAACTGCTCTATGAAATCATCGCTCCTTTTCAGCCTCGCCTTGCTCTCTCTGCTTGCCAACGCGCGCGCCGATCTCACCATCGTGCAAAAGGTCGAGGGCGCCGACGGCTCGCACCAGATCACCATGAAAGTGAAGGGCGACAAAGCCCGGGTCGAGGTCGGGCCGCAGGTCACCACCATTCTCGACGCCAAGTCAGGCGATATCGTTAATCTGATGACGGAAAAGAAGATGGTCATGCGCATTCCCGGTGAAAAAGCCAAAATGATGGCCGAAATGGCGAAATCTTTCGTCAAAGGCGAGGCCGGTGACCAGGCCACCCCGAAAGCGACCGGCAAGAAGCAGACGATCAACGGCTATGAGACGGTCGAATACGTGAGCGAGTCGCCGAAATTTCACGCCACCTACTGGGTCGCGACCACCTACCCGGATTACAAAAACATCCTGCAACAGATGGCGATCCTGCAGAAGGGTGCCTTCGAGCAAATCACCAAAGGCATGCCGAATTATCACGCGCTCCCCGGGCTTCCCCTGCGCACCGAAGTCAAGGTTTCCGGCCAGGAGGAGCCGATCGTGAGCACGATCGAGTCGGTCAAGACTTCCCCGCTGCCCGACTCCGACTTCTCCGTCCCGGCGGGCTATTCGGAAATGAAATTGCCCGACTTTCTCGGCGGTCAACAGCCGGCCAAGCCTGGCAATCCATGAGTGCCGGCGGGAGGCGTCTCCTCCTCGCCTCCGCATCCCCGCGCCGCCGCCAATTGCTCGCCAGTGCCGGCTACGATTTCGACGTGGCCGTCCCGTCAGTCACGGAACTTCATGCCGACACTCTGACGCTCCGCGAACTCACCTGCTGCAATGCCCTGCGCAAAGGTCTCGCCGTGGCCCGTGCTTATCCCGGTCGCATCGTTCTCGCGGCTGATACGCTGGTCGCTCTCGACCGGCAGGTGATTGGAAAACCTGCCCATCTCGCCGACGCCGCACGGCTCCTGCGCTTGCTCAGCGGCCGCACACACCTGGTGGCCTCCGGCGTTTTCATTAGCGACCTGCGACAGGGCAAATCGATGGCCTTTACCGTTCTCTCCCGGGTCGTCTTCAAGAAGTTGAGCGACCGGACGATCGAAAAATATCTCGCAACGATCGATCCGCTCGACAAGGCTGGGGGTTACGCGGCCCAGGGCAGTGGCCGCATGATCATCGCGAAAATCGTCGGCTCGCGCAGCAACGTGATCGGACTACCGATGGAAAAAACGAGCGCCGCGCTCCGTCGTTTTCAGATTCGTCCGCGCGCCTAACGCCTAACGGCTTCGGCCACCGGTCGTTCTTCCGCGAGCGCCGCACTGGCCGCTTCTCGCCGCTCACGCCGCAGGACCCGGTAGAGGTACCACACGATGCAACAGTTGACCGCCAGGATGATGAAGACCACCGCGCCCGGATGGAAAATGGCGTGGCGGATCTCGAAGGGCACGAGGGCGGCCGTGGCCATCACCAGCAACAGCTCGGCCCAGTGTTTCTGGAAATAAACGCCGATCCCGACCGTGCAAAGCACCGCCGCGGTGAAAAGAGCGATCACACCCGTGAGCTGAAGCAATCCGCCGGTCACCACATCCTGGATACGGTTCAGGAAAAAGAGCATCGTCCGGCTGTGCGCCACCATCAGCTTGCCATCCACCCAATCCGAGATGCCATCCAGCCAAACCGTCCGGCTGTGCAGAAAAAGGAGCGAAATTCCAATCGCGAGCAGGATCACACCCTGCAGGATTTTGAAAATCGCGATGATCTTCAGATAACGGGCGCGCCGCCGCGGTCGCAGCATTTTCGGAATCGGCGCCTGCTCGCTCATCGCGATACGTGTCGCAGAAGCAAACGTGATCTCAAGAGGGACGGCTTTCCCGGCAACAGATCTCGAGCTTGTTCCCGCTCGGATCCTCGAAAAAGACTGCGTAATAACCGGGCGAATAATCCCGGCAAAGCTCCGGTCCTTCCAGATTCAAGCCGCCCGCTTCTCGCACGACCTCGGCCAGCCGATCGACTTCGGTGCGCGAGTCGGCCCAGAACGCAATTCTGTTTTCGTTATGCTGGTGGTATATTCCCTTGGTGAAACAGAAGAAGGCCGTCCGAGTCTCGCCCGGCACTTGGTAAGTGCGGCATTCTTCGTCGCCGACCTTCTCCGAGAAACCAAGCGCCGGCAGGAGCTGGTCATAAAACGCTTCCGCCGCCGCCATGTCGTGAACCCGCAAATCAATGTGATCGAATATTCGTCGTTCCATCATCTCCTCCCGCCTGAGCTTTAGTTTCGACCAGAAGTTGGTAATCTTTCGGCGCCTTGCAATCGTTGAAGTTTTTCTTTCGCGCCGTCCTTCTCTGCCTCCTTCTCTGTTCGCTCGCCGCCTGCCGGCCGCGCGTGCAGCCGGCCTCGGGCACGATCGAAGTCGATGAAGTCCACGTCGCGCCGCGCACCGGCGGCCGGGTAGTCGAGCTTTTCGCCCGGGAAGGCGACACCCTGAAGAGCGGAGCGAAGATCGCCCGGCTCGTCGCCCCCGAAATGCAGGCCCGCCGCGATCTCGCCCAGGCCCAGATCGAGACCGCGAGACGTGACGCCGACGCGCATGAGGCGCAGCTCGAATTTATGCGGGCCGATGCCCGCCGGCAGGAGGACCTGCTCCGCTCCAAGACAGTTTCACCGAGCGAAGCGGAACGCGCCCGCAGCGCCGCCGTGGCCGAGGAAAAGAGCCTCGATGCCGCCCGGATGCGGATCGTGCAAACGCGCGCTCAACTCTCCGAGATCGAGGCCGAGCTGCGCGAGCTGGACGTGGATGCGCCTAACGACTGCGTGCTGGAGATCCTCAACGTCAAGGTCGGCGACGTGCTCGCGCCGAACCAGGAAGTGGCCACCCTCATCCTGCCCCAACATCTCTGGGTCCGCGTTTACGTCCCGGAGCCGTGGCTCGGGCACCTCAAGCTCGGCCAGTCGGTCCACGCGCGGGTCGATTCCTTCCCGGGCGAAGATTTCGCCGGGATGATCGAGCAGATCAATCGCCAGGCTGAGTTCACCCCGCGCAATGTCCAGACGGTGGAGGACCGTATTCGCCAGGTGTTCGGGGTGAAGATCCGGTTACAGAATCACGACGACAAGCTCCGCGCCGGGATGTCGGCCGATGTCGTCTTCCCTGACGTGCCAGAGAAGAAATGAAAGGCGCGTTTAACAGTGAAACCGCCTGCGCCATCTGTCATCCCGACCCGGCGCAGCGCGGGGAGGAATCCCGCAGTTGCCAGCAAAGTTTTCGCCTAGCGAGAACACGCGGATTGCAGTTGCGAGGTCACTCGCCGTCTCCGCGGCTCGGGATGACAAGGCTTCCTTTTCGATTCTGATTCTGCCGCCGATGGACGCGATGATCGAGTGCGATGGGCTGACGAAACGCTTCGGCAATTTCACCGCGGTCGATCAGGTCAGCTTTTCTGTTGGCCGCGGTTCTATTTTTGGCTTCCTCGGGCCGAACGGCTCGGGCAAATCAACCGTCATCCGAATGCTCTGCGGCATCCTCGAGCCGACGGAAGGAACGGCCCGGATCGCCGGGCACGATGTGGTGCGCGAAGGCGACGCGATCAAGGAAATCATCGGCTACATGTCGCAGAAATTTTCCCTCTACGACGAGCTAACGGTGAACGAGAACCTCCTCTTCTCCGGCAAGCTCTACAGCCTGCCTGAGAAGAAGCTGAAAGAGCGGCGCGACGAGTTGATCGCGCTGACCCACCTCGAGCCCTATCTCGGCCGCCGCGCCGCCCTGCTCTCCGGCGGCTGGCGGCAACGCCTCGCCATGGCCTGCGCGCTGATGCACGAGCCGACCGTCCTTTTCCTCGACGAACCGACCGCCGGGATCGACCCGGTCGCGCGCCGCGAACTCTGGGATCTGCTCTTCGAATTCGCCAGCCGCGGCATGACTCTCTTCGTCACCACCCATTACATGGATGAAGCCGAACGCTGTTCCCACGTCGGTTACATCCACATGTCGAAGCTGATCGTGAGCGGTCAGCCGGATGAGCTGAAGAAAATGCCGGAGGTCAACCCGCCCGGCACCCGCCGGCTCGATGTGACCTGCGATCACGTCACGCAGGCTTTGCAGGCGATGCGGACGGACCCGGGAGTGCGCAGCGCGACAGTTTTCGGCCAGTCGATGCACCTTCTGGTCGACGATTCTGTCACCCGCGCAGATATCGAAAAGAAGCTGCTCGGGATCGGGATCAAGAGCGCGGAAATCCACGTCATCGGCCCGTCGCTGGAAGACGTCTTCGTCGCGCTGACCGCAAAATACAGCCACAGCCCACAGACAGAAAAAGCGGCCTAACGCTGCCCGCGCTCCTTCTCTTTGATTTGTCATCCCG
>JALYOR010000292.1 GCA_030856765.1 Verrucomicrobiota bacterium
AGCGAAGCGAGACCCGCGGACCCGACGGCCGCGGGGATGAGATAGAGCGCGCTATTGCTCAACCCGACGCCGCTAAGAGCAAGGAGCGTAAGCCAGAGGATGTCCCTTCGATCGCCGACCCTCATGAAACGATAGGTGAGGCAAATTGCCATGGGTATGGACAGAACCCAGACCACCGCTTTCCCCTGCCACATCCGCGCGAACGCCGTGCTGCCGAAAGCCGCCGAACCGGAGTCATCGATGAGAAGGAAAAGAATCACGCAGGCGGCACCAGCGGCTGCCAGTGTCCGCTTGACTCGAAAACAGCGCCCACAAAAGTAGAAAACAAAAGGGATGCCAAAAGCAGCGAGAACGTGCCCAACAACCTGATAGAAATAGAGCGGATCGCCTCCAAGGAAGTGGCCCAGCAAAGCCATCAGCATCTCGTGACTGGTGGCGAGGTGCACCGGAGAGAATGCTGCGGCATCCACGTCGACACTCGTTTGCCGGGTGAGGATGGGTTCCGAAAGATGTGCGAGTTGGACGAACGCTCGATGGAAATACACGATATCGTCTTGGTTCGGCCTCAAGACGAAGAGGACAGTAACTCCACACCCAATACCGAGGATCAAAAGAAAGAGATCAGAGCGATGAAATTCGTAATCCTCCCATGGCATTCTCCTCAAGAAGCGCCGAGCGGCCCATGCCCCGGCGAGCGAGATTCCAAGGAAGAGAACGACAATTGTCCAAGCGGGCAGACGGGTGATGAGGACTATCTGATAAGCCAGGGTCCACAACGCGGTTAGAGCGACCGGAAGGAATATGAGATCACCTGCTCGGGATGACTCTCCACCGTGAGCCATTGGGGCTTTCTGCGGCACGTCTGAGCTAGGCAACGTAGTGTTCAAGGAAGGCGTCCATGATATGGTTGACCAATTTCCCTTGGACGTGCCTAAGATCTTCCAGCCACGCGACATCGCGCGCAGAGTTCATCACCATCTCGTAACTGGGGAAGTAGTGAACATTGGGGTGTGCGGTCGCCCACTCCTGAGCCACAGTCCGCAAGAGGGATTTTGAGAACGTATTCGCGACGACCACGTCCTGCTCAGTGAAGGTGGCCATCAATGGCACGGGTGACACAGTCACGATCACCTGAAAGTCCGGATGCCCGAAACGACTTAGGATTTCATGAATCTGCTCCAGGTTTCGCATGTTCTCGGAAAAGCTACTGACTTGAAACTCGTAGCGCCCGGGATAGCGCGAGATCGCGTCGGGAGGCGGAGTGGTATTGATCATGAGGTCCGCCTCCGTATCACACCACAATTCCACCAGGCCAAGAGTAATGATCAAGACACGACAAGAGGCGACTCGGCTGTTCACCTCGGTGAGGATCGACCGGCGACGCAGCGTCTCACTCCGATCGGCCAGGGGCAGAGTCGGATTGACGTGTGGATCGTAACAGAGCCCACCGTCCAATTCGGCGATGCTCTCCGCAGGAAACTCGCCCCCCGGCTCCAGTGCCCAGCGAAGCTCGTTCAGAATCGAAAAGGTATTGTACTTGTTAGTGAATCCGAGGCCCGTCACCTCTTTGTTCACGGTTGTGAACGAGGCAAACTCCGGGGCGGCACTTAGCACGGACATCTTGCGAGCGAGCAAGGCTTTCTCGATGCCGCGAGCAAAACACGAGCCGATCGCAAAGAGGTTGTCGCTCCTTTGGATCTTAAACTTGGGAAGGATGAGCGGGGTGAAGAACGGTTGCCGCAAGCGCTGAAACGCAAACTCGCCCTGGGGATTGTCGACCGGCTCGTCGCGACGATGCCAGCGTCCAAATCGGTTCTGACGCAGCTTGTTTCGAGCTTCAGTGCCGGGTGTGGAGGAGAGTGCCATAGAGGAATGGGATGCTAGGGAGCGTTGACGACATGAGACCGGTTGACCTGAGCTTGCTGCGCGTCGGTGTAAGCCTGGAGCAGGCTAATCCTTACACCACGTTCCGCCAATCGCCGAGTCAACAAAGCATCCGCGACCTGGTGGAGGCACATATCTAGCTCGTTATTTTTGATTAGAAACTGAGCTGTATTCTCGCCTAACTCAGAAACGAGTTGCTCCAAAATGGCGACTTCCGGAAGGGCCGTGCGCGCCGTTGCATTCCGGCGCACCGAAGGCAGCGAGAGCCCGGGAAAAGACGACGCTAGTATCCTTTCAGCCAGGGCAATCCACTCATCGTAACGAGCGACCGTCCCGACGATACTGGTCGCGTCGAGATTGGAGATCGCCTTTTCGAGCCGCTCCCGGTTAGGCGCCCCGGTCTGTTTCTCCGCGGTGCGGGTGCAAAAGTGGACTTGAAAATTGCACAGCATGTCCGGTGCTGTCTGGAGACGCCACTCAACATAGCCGCGGAAGCTCAGTTCCTTCGCTTTGAGGGCCCCGGGAGTGCCAGCCTGCTGCGAACGCTCAAAGGCGTAGATCGACCGGATTCGAGCGATAGGATCCCGAATCAGAATACTCGTCACCACCTCGCGCTCGGGAATCGTCGGTGGCGGCGGGGCCGCTTGGTGACTGGCAATCGCCCGCACACCCGGATGACGCAATGCCAATTCGGCCAATTCATCGCCAGAGATAAAACCGCGGGGCGTAGGAGAATCGAAGGAGCGGTAGTCATGACCAAAAGCCTCCTGCAATGCCCATTCGAAGGACGAACCGGCGTTCTTGAAGATGTGATAGTGGATCAGGAGCGGAGCGGAACGCTGCCCGGAGTCGCGAGTGGCGGGCTTATCTTGGTGCGCATTGAGATTGGCTTGCTGGTCGCGGGTCTCCCGGGAACTAAAGAGTTCCCTCGGGTGAAATAGCTGCTGGCAAAAATCGGCGACTCGGCGTCCGAACGCCGCCAGCCTTAGAATGAGGTGTGGCTGATTCGGCATGAAGTCGTGTTTCAACATCCTCGAATTTGGCCGAGGCCATCGAGCATTTTGAGTCAAATCGCGTTCCCGGCCACTGGCAATCGATTTTTTCTCATGGCCCGACCGCCCATCTTATCTCAGTGGCAGCGGCTCGTGCGCCCGGCTTGACACCGCTGGGTCGGCCCATAGGATAACCCGTCCGCGGACCCCGCGGCGCTAGCTTGTGACCAACATCGCCGCTTTTCACCGCTCATCTGTCGGACGCAAAATGATCGTGGCGGTGACCGGAGTTGTCCTGATCCTGTTCGTCATTGGGCATCTCCTCGGCAATCTCCAGATTTTCCTCGGGCCGGAGTGGATCAATGGCTACGCCGAGCATCTGCGCGAGCTGGGCTTCTTCCTCTGGATCATCCGCGGCCTCCTCCTCATCGTCGTGCTCCTGCATTTTTACTACACCATCCGGCTTGCGATCGAGAACCGCCGCGCCCGGCCCGAGCGCTACCGCCGCAAGGACACCGTGAAAGCGACTTTTGCATCCCGCAGCATGGTCCTGAGCGGATTGGTTCTCGTGGCCTTCATCATTTACCACCTGCTCCACTTTTCGGTCCGCACGACCGATGCGCGCTTTACCAACCTGCCGATGGATCCGCTCGGCCATTACGACGTTTACTCGATGATGATCTTCGGCTTCCAAAGCCCCCTCGTCTCAGGCTTTTACATCCTCGCCATGTTCCTCCTCGCCCTCCACCTCAGCCACGGAACGTCCAGCTTTTTTCAATCGCTCGGTTTGAATAATCAGAAGCTCGCCCCGCGCCTCGCCTTGGCCGGACGCGTCTTCGCGTGGCTGCTATTTATCGGCTACAGCTCGATCCCTGCCGCGGTTCTGCTCGGTTGGGTAAAATTGAGGACCCGGTCATGATCGGCACGCTCGATCCACGGACGCCGGAGGGCCCGCTGCCGGAGAAATGGCGGCGACACCAGAACAACTCGCGCCTCGTGGCGCCCAACAACCGACGAAAATTTGAGATCATCATCGTCGGCACGGGATTGGCCGGCGGGTCCGCGGCGGCGACCCTCGCCGAACAGGGCTACAACGTGAAATCGTTCTGTTACCAGGATAGCCCCCGCCGGGCCCACAGCATCGCCGCACAGGGCGGGATCAATGCCGCGAAGAATTACCCGAACGACGGCGACAGCGTTTACCGGCTCTTCTACGACACGATCAAGGGCGGCGACTTCCGTTCCCGGGAAGCGAACGTTTATCGGCTCGCCGAGGTCAGCAATTTAATCATCGACCAGTGCGTCGAGCAGGGCGTGCCCTTCGCCCGCGAATACGGCGGGCTACTCGCCAATCGTTCCTTCGGCGGCGCGCAAGTCTCGCGCACCTTCTACGCCCGCGGCCAGACCGGGCAGCAGCTCTTGTTAGGCGCGTATCAGGCGCTGAGCCGCCAGATCGCCGCCGGCACGGTGGAAATGTTTCCGCAGACCGAGATGCTCGACCTCGTCCTGGTCGACGGGCACGCCAAGGGTATCATCACGCGCAACCTCATCACCGGAGAAATCGTCAGGCATTCCGCCGACGCCGTCGTGCTCGCGACCGGTGGCTATGGCAACGTCTTTTATCTCTCCACCAACGCCCGCGGCTGCAACGTCACCGCCACCTACCGCGCCTATAAAAAAGGCGCCCTCTTCGCGAATCCCTGCTACACCCAGATCCATCCCACTTGCATCCCGGTCAGCGGCGCTTACCAATCGAAGCTCACCCTCATGTCGGAGTCGCTCCGCAACGACGGCCGCGTCTGGGTGCCGAAGCGGAAAGAAGATTGCGGCAAAGCGCCTAACGACATCCCCGACGCCGACCGCGACTACTATCTCGAGCGCAAATACCCGAGCTACGGCAACCTCGCCCCGCGGGACATCTCCTCCCGTAGCGCAAAGGAAGTGTGCGATGAAGGCCGCGGTGTCGGACCCGGTGGACGCGGCGTCTACCTCGATTTCAAAGACGCCATCTCGCGCCTCGGCGAAGACACCATTCGCGAGCGTTACGGCAATCTTTTCGACATCTACGAAAAGATCACCGGCGACAACGCCTACCACTCACCGATGCGGATCTACCCTGCGGTCCATTACACGATGGGCGGGCTCTGGGTGGACTATAATTTGATGAGCAACATCCCCGGCCTGCACGTCATTGGCGAAGCGAATTTCTCCGATCACGGCGCCAACCGCCTCGGCGCCAGCGCGCTCATGCAGGGTCTGGCCGACGGCTATTTCGTCCTACCCTACACTCTGCCTAACTATCTCGCGGGCCAGATCGGCAAACGTCCCAAAACCGACGACGCAGAATTCGTCAAAGCCGAGAACGATGTGCGCGAACGAACCAAGCGCATGCTCGACGTCGATGGCCAACGCTCGGTCGATTCCTTTCACCGCGAACTTGGCCTCCTGCTCTGGGACAAATGCGGCATGGCCCGCAACGCCGCCGGGCTGAAGGAAGCGATCGCGCGCATCCCGCAACTGCGCGAGGAATTCTGGAGCAACGTCAACGTCCCCGGCTACGGCGAGACCTTTAACCAGTCTCTCGAGCGGGCGGGTCGCGTGGCCGACTTTCTGGAGTTTGGTGAATTGATGTGCCGTGACGCCCTCGCCCGCGACGAATCGTGCGGCGGCCATTTCCGCGAGGAACACCAGACGTCCGAGGGCGAAGCTCTGCGCAACGACGAAGAGTTCGCCGATGTCTTCGCCTGGGAATACCAGGGCGCCGCCACCGAACCGAAACTGCACGCCGAACCCCTCGTCTTCGAGTCGGTCCACCTCGCCACCCGGAGCTACAAATGAATTTCAAACTGAAAATCTGGCGCCAATCGGAGCGCGATGCGAAAGGCGAGCTCAAGTCCTACGAGGTCGCCGACATCTCGCCCGCGACGTCCTTCCTCGAGATGCTCGACATCCTCAACGAGCAACTTGCCGGCCAAGGCGAGGAGCCGGTCGCCTTCGATTCTGATTGTCGCGAAGGCATTTGCGGCACCTGCAGCCTAACGATCAATGGTGAAGCGCACGGGCCCTCGCATCCGGCCGCCGCCTGCCAAGTCTACATGCGCCAGTTCAAGGAGGGCGAGACGATTACGATCGAGCCGTTCCGCGCCCGCTCCTTCCCGATCGTGCGCGATCTGGTGATCAATCGCTCCGCGCTCGATCGCAT
>JALYOR010000358.1 GCA_030856765.1 Verrucomicrobiota bacterium
ACCTCTCGGTCGAAAAGTAAAAGAACCCTAACGGCCGAGAATCGCTCCCGCGGAGGCGGGGCACGAGGCGCGAAGGCCGAAATGAAAACTGCGGGGCCCCTCGCCGTCTGCGCGGCTCGGGATGACAAAGCGGGAACTAGGCGACGCTCGGCTGCTGCTGGGTGAGGCAATTGAACGCCCCCAGCCCCCAGATCAATTCCCGGCAATCGATGGGCAGCACCCGGCGCTTCGGGAAGGCAAACTGGAGCAGGTCGATCGCTTCTTCATCGCTCCGGTCGTTGAAGACCGGCAGCAGCACGCACCGATTCGCGATATAAAAATTCGCGTAGCTCGCCGGCAGGCGCAGAGCTTCGCGCTCGATCCTGACCGGCATGGGCAGGGTCATGATTTCCAGCGGTTTTCCGCCGATCGTTAGGCTGCGAAGCCGTTCCAGGTTCGCCTTTAAGGGCGCGTGATTCGGATCGCTCTCGTCGTTCTCCACCACCGTCACCACCGTTCTCTCGGCCACGAACCGGGTCAGATCGTCGATGTGCCCATCGGTATCGTCCCCCTCGATCCCGTCGCCCAGCCAGAGGATCTCGTTCACGCCAAGAAAATCGCGCAGCCGCTGCTCGATCTGTTCGCGCGAGAGCTGCGGATTCCGATTCGGATTGAGCAGGCACCCTTCCGTGGTGAGAAGCGCGCCGGTTCCATTGACCTCGATCGAGCCGCCTTCCAAAATCATGCGCGGGTAGTAAACCGGTAATCCGAGCTTTTCGGCCACGCGGGTCGGCACAATATCGTCGAAATCGCAGGGCGGATACTTCCCGCCCCAGGCGTTGTAATCCCAGTCGATCACCGCCAGCTGCGGCTCCTCCTCGCGGGTCACGAAAATCGGCCCATGATCGCGGCACCACGGCTCGTTGGTCGGGATGAGGTGGAAGGTCAGGCGCTCGTTAGACAGACCAGCCAGCGCGGCGCGCGCTTCCGCTTCATGCGCGCCGTTGCAGACGTTGATGTTGACCGGCTCGGAATCGAGGAGCGCCTCGACCATGGCCCGCAACGCTGGCACCACGCGATCATAGGAATCGGGAAAACTGATTCCTTCCCGGCGCGGCCAGGAAAGCCAGGTGGCGGCATGCGGTTCCCACTCGGCCGGCATGCGATAACCGGCCGCGGCCGGCGAAGAAGTTTCGGTGTCGTTAGGCATGGCAGCGCTGAACCTAGCATGGCGGTCCCTAATGTGGGAGCCGCCTTTGCGCGGCGATCGAGAACGCGCCGAGCGGGGCACAAAGGCCCCTCCCAACTTTAGCCGCGCCGCTGTTGCGCCGCCAGCAAGGGCGGAAAATCGAGAAAGGCGGGCGTGCCCAGGCGTCCGAGTAATCTCCGCGCGACCGTCTGCAACTCCCGCCAGCGCTCCCATTCCAGATCGGGCGCGGCGCCGAGATGACGAAGCAGGCTGCGCCATTCGAGCAGCGCGCGCTCCACATCGCCGTGGCGCAAAGAATCCGAGGTCAGCTTGTAGCGACCCGACGGATGCGTCACCACCTCGCGGATGACCTCCGAGGCACCGGCGCCGTAATGCACCGGCACCCCCATCTCGAGATACCCGGGATGATCGGCCCGCTCATAGACCCGCTGACAAAGCGCGCCAAGCCGACCCGCCAGCGGCGAATCGTCCGCCGAAAAACGCGGACCGGCGCGAAGGTTCGCCAGATCGAAAACGAGATCGTCGATCGGATAGTTCTCGTCCTCGAGCGCAGCGGCAACCGCGAGCCCTTCCCCACCTTGGAAAAAGCCAAAAATCACTCCGCGTCGGGTAGGCTTTCCATCGG
This sequence comes from Verrucomicrobiota bacterium, assembly GCA_030856765.1. Lineage (GTDB taxonomy): Bacteria > Verrucomicrobiota > Verrucomicrobiia > Chthoniobacterales > UBA10450 > Palsa-1392. The sequence continues at coordinate 1,815 of JALYOR010000358.1, forward strand.
CCTCAGCGAGGCCCAACCGGCGCCAGGCATAGGCCGGCGAAGCGACAATCTCGACCGTTTGATCGTGCGCCAATTCCGGGCAACCGCGGCAGACCAAGGGCAGCGCCGCACGCTCGGGCGGCTCGACCAGGTCTCGTCCTAACGAATCCAGGCGGGCCGCGATTGGAACCGGCGAAAAATCGATCCGGACCGAAAGTTGATTTCCTCGCCTAACGAATTCGGCGGCCACCCCTCCGCCGCTCCATTCCGGCAGGAATCCGACAACCCGGGCGCGGAGTTCATTTTCCGGCAGCGTTTTTACCTGCAGCAATTTGCGCAGCGGCTTGACCAGTTGCAGGTCGGCGCCCTCCGCTGCCGCCGTGGCGAGAGGCCATTCGCGACCGTAGATTTTGCGCTCGTGCAGTCGGCAGAGATTGCCGAGGCGAAAGCGATCGAGTGTCTTCGGGAGCCGAAGGGCGGGTATCCAGCGCTCGCCCTCCCGCAGGAACGCTACTCCGAGGTTGGACTCGACTGCTTCGCCACCCGGTTCCCATTCTTCCACGCTGTTCAGGATCTCGACGATCGGTCGCCTAACGAAACGAGCTCGTTCGGCGTCCACCCACAATCCGCACGGTTTCGCCCCGGTGACGAGCGAGTGCTCCACCCCGAGCGGCACCCGTTGCACGCTGAAGAGCGAGTGGCTCAATTCGACCGCGGCCGCGAACGGAGGTTTGTAGCCGGGGACGCTGTCCCCGGTGGGCTGGGTCGTCGCGGCGGGACCCGGGACAGCGGTCTGGCTCGCGATCGACATCACACTGATCAGGCTCGGCCAATCAACCTGCGTGGCTCGTTTCAATTGCCGCGGACGGGCAAAACTGAGGCGCGGCTGATCCGGGGTGAAGAGGATGAACCCGGAGTCGTCGAGCCCGCGGCGCCCTGCCCGGCCGAACATCTGGAGCAATTCATCCGGCTGCACTTGTTTCTCGAAGTTCCCGACAAGATAACGCGTGTCCGTGATGAGGACCGACCGCATGGAAAAATTGATCCCGGCCGCCAGTCCCATCGTGGCCAGCACGACGTTGAGCTGACCGGCCTTGGCCAGCGGCTCGATCAAGCCCGCGCGCACCGCATAGCTCAGCCCGCTGTGATGATAGGCCACGCGGTTGCGCAACAATTTCGTGAGGCGCTTGCCCGCCAGCGCCTCCTGCTGAGCCGAGAGCGGCAAGGGATCACGCAGCGGCACCGCGCTCGCGATCGCCTGTGCAAGATCTTCGGTCGCGTTGCGCAAGGGCGCGAAAACCAGGATCGGCGCGAGCCCATGGTGGAGCGCCTTGGCGATCATGCGTGGCCAAAACTCCCGCGTCTGGACAAAGGGCACATCGGTCAGGTTGCGCAGATCGACTTCATGCTGGGGCACCGGCCGCTCGTCATGCCTAACGAGCACGGCTTCGCGCCCGAGCCGCCGCAGCCATTCCACGATGTCCTGCGGATTATGAACGCTCCCACTGAGCAGGAGAAGCTGCGTCGCCGGTGGGGCGAGCGCGAGCGCCAGTTCGTAATGCACGCCACGCACCGGATCGGCGATGAGTTGGTATTCATCCACCACCAGGAGCCGCGGACCTTCCCGGCGCAGGAAACGCGTGCGTTGCGTCTCGAGCGTCGCGACCACCACCCTGGCATCGAGATTCAAAGCCAGGTCGCCGGTCGCGATCCCGATATCCCAGCCGCGCGCTTTCCATTCCGCAAGTTTGTCGTTGGCCAGAGCGCGCGTCGGGACGGTGAAAACCGCCTGCCCTTTGAGCGACGGATAAAGCAGCTCGAAGATGTAGGTTTTACCCGCACCGGTCGGGGCGTGGACGACGACATCCTGACCCGCTTGCAACGCCCGCACCGCTTCCTGCTGCCAGAGATCGGGCACTACCAAGTTGATTTCCAGCCCTCGCATCCTGTCTCCAAGATGAAGCGTTCGTGGGCGCGAGCAACGGCGGCTTCACGCCGGCGGCCTCCGTTATTCGCCCGACTCGGCGCTGGGGTTCACCGCGTACTCATTCGTGGCGTAGTCGCGGAAGCTATCTTCGAATGAAGCCACCGTGGCAAACTTGCCGGAGTAGTAGCTCAACAGACTGGCAGGGAACGGTTGATGCCGGCTAAGGGCATCAAGGAAACCAAGGAAGCTGCGCTGATCGGTCGCCGCGAGGAAGCGAACCAGCCGCTGCGCTTCATCGTAAAAGGTGGAAACCTTCTCCTCGTCCTCCGGGTAATCCATGGTGACGAGCTCGCCTAACGGGATGAATTTTTCCGGCGCGATTACCTGGGAGTGCGCCCGGGAAATGTAACCGCGAGCCCGCTTGAAACTGGCGTGCGCCTTTTTCGAGACGTATTCGGCGAAGCCCTCGTCCAGCCAGCGGGGAATGGAATCGGGATAATACCGGTGCAGGACAAGATGGGCGATCTCGTGACCGAGCAGCCCGCTGGAAAACCGATAAGCCGGGTCGCGATGGACGAAGAGGTCACCCTGCGAATGCAGCCCGCCGGTCCACTTCTCCAGATGACCGAGCTTCTGGAAGGCCTGCCAGTCCTCCGTCTTCTCGAAAATGTAAATGTGCGATTTCGTGTCGCCACCAGGCGGATCGCGTTCCAGCTCTTTCACGATCACCCGGTAATAGAACTCCGCTTCGACCGAGATCGGCGTCGCCACATACCCGTGGACAAAGTGATAAATGAAATGCTCCGTTTCGCCGTGTTTCCATTCCTCCGGATGCATGGTCAATGCGCGGCTTCCGAGCGGATTGGGATCGCTCTGGCTGAGACTCGAGAAATCGACTTCCGGGAGCGAATTGATCTGGGCCAAGGCCGGGCAGAGGCACGCGAAGAGCAGGCCGAAAAGGAGGAAAGCGGCGCGCGGGTTCACAACGCTGTGAATGAGCTATAACCGTGCGAGGGGATCGGGGAAATTTGACCGGGCGAAGACGGAAATCAGTCGAGGTTCGCCGCCGCCCGCTCTCTCCCTTCCAGCTCCAGGACCATCCGCTTGATGTGGCGATACTTGGTATGCCCCGCCAGCTTGCGCAGACTGGCCTCCCGGTCGCCCCATTCCACTACCTGGATCGTCTCCTGCCGTACGCCCCAGCCGTTCATGTCGCGCGGCGTCGCCATGTAGAGATCGATCGTGTTCCGGCCAGCGAGCGCCCAGCCGTAGTCTTCCACTCGATAAAGCTGGCCGGTCGAGATCACGCGAAAAATCGTGCCCGCCGGCCAGCGCGACCAATCGGCCGCCGCGCTCCCGTAGATTTGCTGCGAAAGACGATCGGGCCGGAAAGGCTGCGAAGGAACGTAGGCGATTTGCTGGTAGCCAGAATCCGGCCCGCGAAAGACCGGCTGCGCGACCGGGATGGCGCGCGGCACCGAGGGTCGCGGGGCGGCGTGCAGCACGCCACCAAGCGCGGTCCGATTCCCGTACTGCTCGTGATCGGCCTCCGTGTGCGTGTAGGCAGTGGTGCGAACTTGTTGGAACTCCGTCCTGGCCAGGGGGCGTTCGTAAGCGGGTAAACTGCGCGTGGTGCCGCAGGCGCCTAACGAAAGCGCGGCCGCTGCGACGAGGAAGGCCGAAGATATTCTCATGCCAGTGAGTCGCGAAGTTATTAACAGTTATTCACAACCGCGACAAGCGACCTTTTCTCGCGCTGGGCGCCGCCCGCGCGCTTGATCCCAAAACCGGAAGCGCTCAGCGCGAGGCGGCTGTGAAGTCCGCGTCGGTGAAATTCACGTCGTGCTTGATCCCGGAGCCGTTCAGTTCCGTCACGGTGTTTTTGCGAGGGCCGTGCACGAGGAGTCGCGCGGGAATCTGGCGGTGCTGGTCGTCCGGCGCGACGCGATCGGTATCGATTCGGCGGACGAGTTCGCCCGTCGGCGAATATTTCTCGACCCGCATCGGCACCATCCGGCGGAGATCAATCCAGGTGCGCACCTTGCCGTAAATGGTTTCAGAAGAAGAGCCGGGTTTCGATTCGAGAATCTGACAGCTCACGTTGTCGATCGTCCCGGTCCCGACGAGCGCCTGCTTTTTCCAAGCGAAGAAATTCTCCACCGCATCCTGGTAGGCGAGATCGCTGTCGAACAATCCGTCACTCATCTCCGAAGCTTGGAGCGCGCGGACTTTGTTCGGCGGCTCGATCACCGAGCCGGTCGCTACTTCGCCTTCCTTTTGGTGCAGAATGACACCTTTTCCTTTTTGATCGTTAGGCCAGATCACGAGGTAAGCCAAATCCGTCGCGTCCTTCGTCCGCCGCTGCTTGATTTGCAGCTGCATGACGCGCTTACCGCCTTCGTTCGAACGAATTTCCAGTTGGGTGCGAATACTGGAACTGCCTTGGCTGACAGCATCCAACTTGGCCGCCAGCTCGTCGGCCGACAAAGCGGGCGTGGCTGCCGCCGGCTCCGCAGCGCGCAGGGATCCGATCGAGAAAACAGCGATGATCGCGGTGAAGAGAGGTGACATTTTCATAAGAGAAGATCGATCAACCCGCCTGCAATGCCTGGCTGGGCGCGAGGCGCGAACTGCGCCATGCCGGATAAAGTCCGCTCAGCACGCCGACCGCAACGGCAATCAGAACCGAAAGACCGAGCAGCGGAATCCCGAGATCTGGCTGCAACAAGCCGCGCAATGCGGGCGTTTGGCCGAGCGCCTGCACTCCGAGCGCGCCGATGGTGACACCGACCACGCCGCCAAAAAATCCAAGCAGCGCGGACTCGTAAAGAACCATGCGAATGATGCGTCCGCGCGTCCAGCCGACCGCGAGGAGCACGCAAATTTCATGCGTCCGCTCGAAGACGGTCATGAGCATCGTGTTCATGACGCCGAGCACTCCGACGAGCACGGCCAGGAGTGAAGTACCCCAGCTCATCGCGCGGACCATCCGAAATCCTTCGCTGTTACTCAGGTGATCAGCCACCGTCACGGCGCGGACCTCCGGAACTTGCGTTTGGATGTTCTGAATCAGATCGCGCATCTGCGCCTCGTTCGTCCCTGGCGTTACGCGGACGTCGATCGCGTTGATCTGGTTAGGCGACGCGAGGATTTTTTGTAAAAGACCGAGCGACAGGATAACGGAGCCGTCCTCGACGAGCGCGCCGCCTTTCACGATTCCGACGACTTTCAGCTCCGAGGTTTCGATCTGAATCGGGTCACCGACTTTCTTCTTCAGAATCTCAGCCGCGGTCGTGCCGAGGACGACCGCTTGTTCCTCGCCGTTCTGCGGCATTCGTCCCGAGATGAGCTTGAGATTGCTCCAGGAAAATCCGCCCCACTCGCGCGCCGACAAGATCATCAGGTCGGAATCCTCCACGCTCGTGACTTCGACGAGAAGCGCACACGTCGCGGCGATGCCGGGGATTTTCGCGATCCGATCGCGGAGCGAAGCGTGGAAAGGTTTGGGCGTAAGCGAGCCGCCCTTACTGCTGATCACGAGATCGGTCCCGCGTGCTGTCAGCCCGACTTCCCAGCCTTTATCGAATCCGCGCGACATCCCGACCAGCGCAACCACCGCCGCGATGCCAATGGAAATTCCCGCCAGCGTGAGACAAGTGCGAACAGGTCGCCGGAGCAGACCGCGGATAACAACAGTGAAAAAAGTCATGAGGTCGCGTGGGCGGAAAGTTGATCCGAAACGACTTGGCCGTCCTTCATGTGCAAGGTGCGCCCGGCCCGTTCGGCGATGGAAGGATCGTGCGTCACCATGATCAGGGTACGGCCCTGCTCCTGTTGCAACCTAACGATGAGGTCGAGAATAAGGTGCGCGTTCTTGCTGTCGAGGTTGCCGGTCGGTTCGTCGGCCAAAAGGACCGACGGCCCGTTGGCCAGGCTGCGCGCGATAGCGACCCGCTGACGTTCTCCGCCAGAGAGCTTGGAGGGAAAATGATCAAGCCGATGGTCGAGCCCGACGAGCTTGAGCAGCTCCGCTGCGCGTTCACGCCGCTCCGAGAGCGAGCGGCTGGTTTCGAACATCGGGATCTGCACGTTCTCCGAAGCCGTAAAAGTCGGGAGAAGATGAAACGCCTGGAAAATGAACCCAATCTCGCAGGCGCGATAAGCTGCGG
>JALYOR010000369.1 GCA_030856765.1 Verrucomicrobiota bacterium
CGTCTCGAGTGCTGGCGACGGCGTCTTCGCCGTCGCGAACTTTTCCTGACGCGTCGCTGTTCGCCGCGACTGGAGTTGTCAGGAAAGTTCGTTGCGGTGGAACACCGCAACCAGCACTCGAGACGAGTGCGCTACCCGGCAGCGGCGTTGACCGCAGCGACAGCTCCATCTGGTTTTGTTCGGTCAGGGCCCAGGCCTCGATCCCGCGGTCGCGCAGGTCACGCGCAAACTCGGCCGCGAAGCCGTGCAGGGTAAGGACGCGCTTCGGTTGCACCAGCTCGACGTAACGGAGTAGATCGTCGTAGTCGGCGTGATCGGAAAGCGGAAAGGCGGCGTCGACCTGGTACCGATAAATGGCGTTCGGCTCGACCGCCCAGCCGCTGATCATGGCCACCCGCTTATTCGTTAGGCCCTGGATCATGCGGGAACGATTTGCGCTCGGCGGGCAGATCAGAACCCTGCCCGCCACCTTATCCGCCTCGTAGCGTTCATATTTGCAGAAGGCCTGGCCGAACTGCTCGTAGATCCGCGTCATGCGATAGACCGAGCCGTGCAGGAGCGGCTGGAGGTCGGCCTCGGCCAGCGAACAAAGGATCTCCTGCGCTTTGCCTAACGAATACCCAAGGAGGACCGGGGTGGCTCCTTCTTCCAGCGCTTCGCGGCAAAAAGCGACGATCTGCTCCACCACCAGCTCGCTCGGCGGGAGCCGGTAGCGCGGCAGGCCATAGGTCGTTTCCATGATGAGGGTGTCGGCCTGCGTCCATTCGGTCGCTTCCGCGGAACGGCCCGGTCGCAGCTTGAAGTCGCCGGTGTAGAGGAGGCTGCCGGCCTCGGTTTCGAGAAAAAACTGGGCCGAACCAAAGATGTGGCCGGCGGGTAGGAGCGTGATTTGAAGCCCGCGCACGATGCCTGGCTGGCCAAAGGGCAGGACATGTTCGTGGCGTTTCCCAGGGAGACGCGCCTGCATCAGCCGCGAGGTGCGCTCCGAAACCACGATCTCGTCATGCGGCGCGATATGATCGCTGTGCGCGTGCGAGACGAAAGCAAACGGCTTTGCCTCCCAGGGATCGAGCCAGATCTCTTCGTTAGGCAAATAAACTCCGCGCTCATAGTGAACGGAAATCACGGCGGAAAATAGCTGGTCTCACTCGCGGGCGCGAACCGGGCCTCATCTTCGGTCTTCCTCCTACTCGTCCTCGTCCTCGGTCTCCTCGATCGTGGTCAAGAGGACGAGGAAGGTGACGAGGACGAGCACGAGGGAAAATTGACACCGTGGCGCTCTTCCCGTTTGATGCTCGCGTCGTGAGAATCCTGTTGGCCGCCTTTTGCCTTGCTCTCGCCGGTTGCGCCAGCACCCCGCCGAAGCCTTACCAGGTCGAGAAGCCCGGCACCCTTCCCATCGCGCTCGACCCGGACTTCGAGTTCCGCAAAGTCACCCAGTATTTTCTCGACCCCACCGCCAAGCCGCTCACCGGTCAGGTCGATGCTTCGGTCACTTTCGAGCGCGGCTTTCGGATGTTTGGCGCGATCACCGCGCTCGACCAGCATGAGCGTTTTGGAAATTATTATGCCTTTTTCTGGCGCGCCGGGCGCCAGGCGGATGTCCGATTGCGCTTCGAGTATCGCCAGGAAAGACTGCATGCGCTGGTCCAGGCTCGCGAGGTGCGTTATCCGCAGGCCCGCGGACATTACCAGACGGATTTCGCCATCATTGGCGACGACTATTTCGACGACGGACGAGTCGTTTCCTGGCGAGCATCACTCATCGTGGACGGCCGAATCGTGGCGGTGACGCGATCCTATCTTTGGGATTAAGGCGCGCGGGGCGCACCACTCTCTTTCTGATGCAGACGTTTTCGTTAGTCCTGACGACCCGCTGCGCGACCTCCCGCCGTCGCCCTGGGCGTCTGACTGATCCCGGGCCGCGTAATGTAGAGAAACGGAGCAGACCGGGATCAATTGACAGTCTCCGGTGAAATTTTATCTTTAGTTACTCGTGCAGTCTTCGATTCAAGTAGGCGTCAACGGTCCCATCGTGTGGGTGCGAGTGGCGGGCCGGGGCAGCTTCCTCAACAGCGGCAGCCTGAAGGAGTTTGCGCGCGAGATGGTGAATAGGGGCCATCGCGAGTTCGTCTTCGATTTGCAGGACTGCGTGATGATGGATTCGACTTTCATGGGAACGATGGCGGGCATGGCCCTGCGGCTGAAGGAAACTGGGCACGGCCACCTGCACGTAGTGCATTGCAACACCCGCAGCCGGGAGCTGCTCTCCGGTCTGGGCTTGGACCAAATTTTTGACATCGAGGCCGATGGAGCCGAGGCGCCGGAATGCGAGGCGATCTCGGAGACGAATGGAGCCCCCGCCGAGACCTCGGCCGACGCGAAGCGCGAACAGGCCGGCACCATGCTGGAGGCGCACGAGGCGCTCTGCGAGGCGGCACCGAGGAATCTCACCCGCTTCAAGGACGTCCTCGAATACCTCAAACAAGATCTCCATAAAGAGAGCCCGGCGAACTAACTCAGCTCGGCTCTCATGCGCGTTCTTCTCTTCGGGCTGCTCGTCGCCACGCTCGTAGGCTGGCTCCTCACCTATCAACGGCAGCGCTGGCGCATCCGCCGCCTCGAGCGTTCGAATGAAAAGATTCAGGTCGAAGAAAGCTTGGTCTTCGATTTCCTCCACGGCCTCGGCGAAGCCTTCCGCGACGTCATCCGGCCGCACGATCTCCATCGGCTCATCGTCGAGAGTTCCGTCCGCATCCTCGATGCCCACGGCGGCGCGCTCTACCTGATCGATCGTACCGGCCAGCGCCTGATGCCGGCCTTCCTCTCCGAGGGCTGCCCGCCGATGATCGAGGTGCCCGACCGCATCTTGCAGCAAGCCGCTTCCACCCCGGTCGCGCTCGATAGCTTTCTTCGCTCGCATCCGATCAAATCCGGCGACGGCGTGATCGGCCGGGCTTGGGAGAGCGGCGAGGCATTCCATCTCCTCGACGTCGCGGAGGCGCCCGAATTGGCCAAGCTCCGCGACACCGCGCTCGGCGCGTCGTCGGTCATGATCACGCCGCTCCTCTACGGCCGGCAAAAGATGGGCGTGCTCGCGATCGCCAACGGTCCCATGAGCGCACCTTTCTCCTCGAGCGATTTCGTCGTATTTAAATCGATCTCCGAGCAATCCGCCTTCGCCCTCTACAACGCCATCGTCTACTCGGAGGCGAACGAGAAGAAGCGGCTCGACCACGACCTGCGGATCGCGCGCGACATCCAGCGCATCCTCCTTCCCTCACAACCACCCGCGATCGAAGGCTTCGATATCGCCGGCTTGAACATCCCGGCCCGCCAGGTGAGCGGCGATTATTTCGACTACATCAAAGTGGACGACGACCACCTGGGTGTGGTCATCGCCGACGTCTCGGGCAAGGGCGTGCCGGCTTCCCTCATCATGGCCATCTGCCGCAGCGTGTTGCGGGCGGAGGCGCGGCTCGGCCAATCGCCAGCGGAGGTCTTGAGCAAGGTCAATCGCCAGCTCTACCCCGACATCAAGGAGGACATGTTCATCAGCATGGCCTACCTCATCCTGGATCATAAAACCAACCAGGTCACGCTCTCGCGCGGCGGGCACGACGCGCCTCTCCTCTACCGGGCCGCGACCGGCGAAGTCGAGATTCTCAAGCCGCCCGGGATGGCCGTCGGGATTGACAGTGGAGATGTGTTCGATAGGATAACCGGCGACCTCTCCGTGTCCCTGGAACGCGATGATTGCCTCGTCCTTTACACCGACGGCGTGACCGAAATGCTCGACGCAAATGGCGATGAATTTGGGCCCGAGCGCATGACTCGGTCGGTGCAAGCGAGCGCAAACGAAGGGGCGCAGGGAGTCATCGCCCGCCTGATCGACGATATCCGCGATTTTGCCGCCGGACATCCGCAGAATGATGACATCACTTTGATCGTAGTTCGAAAAACATGAAGAATTTCAAAAGCGACCGCCGCCAAATCCCGGTGCAGGAAGACGCGCCTAACGACCCCGTGGGCGACGTCCCGTCCGCTCCGGCGGAAAACGACGACGGCCAGGACGATCCGCACGCCAGCCTCCAGGCTGACCTTGATCGTTTCCGCGATCTCGCCCTGCGCAGTCAGGCCGATTTCGACAATTACAAGAAGCGCGCCACCCGCGAAAAGGAGGACGCGATCAAGTACGCCAACAGCTCCCTCCTCGAGCGCCTGATCGCGATCGTGGACAACTTCGAGCTCGGCCTCAGCGCCGCCAAAGGCGAAGGCTCCGACTCCCCGGTCTACTCCGGAATGAGCATGGTCTGGAAACAACTGACCGATTTCCTCGCTGACAACGGCCTCCAGCCGATCGACGCCGAGGGGCAGAAATTCGACCCCAACCTGCACGAAGCGATCGCCCACGAAGCGAGCGCGGAAGTCGCCGAAGGCGTCGTCCTGCGCCAGATGCGACGCGGCTACAAGCTGAAGGACCGGCTTCTGCGTCCTTCCAGCGTGGTCGTTTCCAGCGGTCAGAAAAGTAACCGCTAAGGGCGGCGCACCGGCTGCTGGTTCTGATCACTCGTCACTGATCATCGTTCATCTTCTCACATGACCACGAAGCGCGATTACTATGAAATCCTGAGCGTCGAGCGGACCGCTTCCGGCGACGAGATCAAGCGCTCGTATCGCAAGCTGGCGGTGAAGTTTCACCCCGACAAAAATCCTGACGATCCCTCCGCGGAAGAACGTTTCAAGGAACTCGGCGAAGCTTACGACGTCCTGATGGACGGGGAAAAACGCGCTGCCTACGACCGCTACGGCCACGCCGCTTTTGCGCAGGGACGCGGGGGCGGGGGCGGGTTCCACGACCCCTTTGATATTTTCCGCGAAGTCTTCAGCGGCGCCGCCGGCGGCGGCGGTGGCATCTTCGAGAGTTTCTTTGGCGGCGGCGCAGCCCAAGCCGATGGCAGCCAGCGCGGAAGCGACCTGCGCTACGACATGCAGATCACCCTTGAGGAAGCCGCCTTCGGTGTTGAAAAAGAGATCGAGGTGCGCAAGCTCGATACCTGCGCCAAATGCCGCGGCGGTGGCGCCGCCTCCGGCTCGCGCGCCGTCACCTGCCCCATCTGCCGCGGACGCGGTCAGGTCGTCAGTGCCCGCGGCTTTTTCCAAGTATCGCAAACCTGCCCGCGCTGCCGCGGGCTCGGCGAAGTGATCGAGAAACCGTGCGACGAGTGCGAGGGCGAGGGGCGGGTGGAAAAGACCAGCCGGATCAAGATCAAGAATCCGCCCGGAATCGCCCACGGCTCGCGCCTGCGTTCCACTCGCAATGGCGAAGCGGGCATTCGCGGCGGGACCCAGGGCGACCTTTACATCGTCGTCCACATCGTGGAGCACCCGATCTTTCAGCGCGAGGACGACAATCTCTTCTGCGAAGTGCCGATCTCCTTCACCACCGCCGCGCTCGGCGGCGAAGTGCCGGTCCCGACCTTGGAAGGAAAAGCCAGCCTCAAAGTCCCGGCCGGCACCCAGAGCGGGCAGAGTTTCAAATTGCGCGACAAAGGCGTGGCCCACGTCAACAGCCGGGAGCGCGGCGACCTCTACGCCAAGCTGCTGGTCGAAGTGCCGAGCCGGCTGAAC
>JALYOR010000382.1 GCA_030856765.1 Verrucomicrobiota bacterium
GGGCCTTTGTGCCCCGATCAGGGTACGCCCAGCAGCCGATCGGGGCACAAAGGCCCCCCCACATTCGGACGCGCGATACGCTTTGGGCCTAGCGAATCAACCGGAAATTCACCGGCAAGGTCACCGCAGTCGCCGGCGCGTCGCGATCGACCACGCCCGTCATCGATCCGACGCCCAATTCTTGCTCGCTCTCGTTGATCGCGACGGCGGCTGGCGGGGGAGTAATCTCCGGCTGGCCTTTTGCCTTCAGCGTCTCGTTGAGTTTCGGCAATTCATTGGTCAGTAACTGCTCAAAGTTCTTCTTCGCGTCATCTAACTCGCGCCGAAGCGAATCGATCCGCGCAACCTGGTAATCGGCCGGTTTGCCTTCATAACTCAGGATCGCGCCGTAGAGCTGGTCGGTGTGTTCACGCAGGCGTTCTTCGCCTGTAATCGCACCGCCCTCGGTGGTGGCCACGATCTGTTTCCGGACCGCATCAATTTTGCCGTCGAAATCGGTTACCGCTTTCATCGTGGCTTCATCCGCCGCCAGCGCCCGCTCGCTTTGTGCGAGTCCGCCGCGCAGCGCGATGATACGGTCCATCAGCGAGCTTTCGTCGCCAAAGAGCGCCTTCACCCTTTGCGCGGCGTCGTACTGGGCTTTGCGATCGGCTTCGCTGAATTTGCTCCGCCGGTCGAGGACGACGTTGAGCTTCATTTCGTATGGCTTGTCGTTCTTCGTCATCCGCACGGTGTAAGTGCCGGGCAGGACGCGTGGACCCGTTAGGCCGGCTCCGGCAATCTGTGCGGCGGGTGGCACGCGCGGCGGCTTCTCGTGCATGCTCCAGTTGACGCGGTTAAGGCCCGGACGCTTGCTCGCCGGGAGGGTGTCGACCACTTTGCCGGCAGCGTCGAGGACTTCGATCTTCAATTTGCCGAAAAGATGCCGGGATTTTTGGTAGTAGGTGATAACAGCGGCATTTGGCGGGTTTTCGCCGACGAAAGCCGCGGCGCCCTTCGACCAACCGCCGTTGGCTTCGATCCGCTGTTGTTGCGCCGGTTTACCTTGCACAAAGCTCGCTTCCTTGGTGAGCAGGTCCGGTGTGAGTGAACGCAGCGGGGTGATATCGTCGATGATCCAGATGCCGCGGCCATGGGTGCCGAGGACGAGGTCATTAGTCCGAGGCTGGATGGCGAGGTCGCGCACTGGGACAGCCGGGAAATGCGAGCCTTTGTATTGCGCCCAGTTCTGCCCGCCATCGATTGAGACATAGAGTCCGAATTCGGTGCCGAGGAAGAGCAGGTCGGGCTTGACCAAGTCTTCCTTGATCACGTGAGCGTGGCCGCGGATGCCTTTCGCGTCCTGCGGCGTGGCGAGTGGCGTCCACGTCTGGCCGTAGTCAGTCGTCTTGTAAACATAAGGGGCGAAATCGCCAAAGGTGTGGCGATCGAAAGCGACGTAGGCGGTGCCGGCATTGGCATTACTCGCGTGGACTGAGCGGACCCAGGAATTTTTGGGCAGACCGGTCACGTTGCCGACGACGTTGTTCCAAGTCTTCGCGCCATCGCGAGTGATTTGCAGGTTGCCGTCATCGGTGCCGGCCCAGATCACGTTCTTGTCCCTGGGCGACTCGCTGATCGAGAAAATGGTGGTGTACATTTCGGCCGCCGAATTGTCGATCGTGACACCGCCGGATTTCTCCTGCTGCTGCTTCGTGGGATCGTTCGTCGTCAGGTCGGGTGAGATGCGGTCCCAGCTCTGACCGTGGTCGCGGGTGCGGAAAAGGAATTGCGCGCCCATGTAGATCGTCCCTTTCTCGTTAGGCGAGGCGACCAGCGGGGCGTTCCAGTTAAAACGCAGTTTCTCTTTGTAGTCCGGTTTCGGCTGGATAATGCGCGCTTCGAGAGTATGCCGATTGACGCGGCCGACGTAGCCGCCCTGGTATTCGGCGTAGATATAATCGGGATCGGCTGGGTCGACGAAGGTGTAGAAGCCGTCGCCGTTGAAGATGTTTTCCCACTGCGCATTGGTGATGCCGCCGGGATACTCCGACTGGCCGATCCAGCAGCTGTTATCCTGCAGCCCGCCGTAGACGCGATAGGGGTCGGCATCGTCGACACTGACTCGATAAAACTGCGAGATGGGCAGGTTATCCGCCTTCCACCAGCGATTGCCGCCGTCGTAGGCATACCAGATTCCGCCGTCGTCGCCGGAGATGACGGTTTGAGGATTGTTCGGATCGATCCAGACGGCGTGTACGTCGCCGTGGGCACCGTTGAAGCCACCGACCGTAGCGAAGCTCTTGCCGCCGTCCTCACTTTTAATGAGCGCCCCATCGGTCTTGAAAATGCGGTCGGGATTCTTCGGGTCAACAATCAGATTGGCGAAATAGAACGGACGCCAAACCATCCACTGGCTCTTGTCGCGTTGCTGCCAGGTCTGTCCGCCGTCGTCGGAAACAAAGAGCGCGCTATCGGTCGATTCGACAAAGGCGTAAACGCGCTTTGGGTTGGAAGGCGCGATCGCGAGCGCGAGACGGCCGTAGGGTTTCTTCGGGAAACCTTTGTTGGCTTCGGGTGTGATCTCTATCCAGGTCTTCCCGCCATCGGCGGTGCGGAAAAGTCCGCTGCCCGAGGGATCGTTAGGCGAAGCGCCGCCGGAACGATAAGTCCAGCCCTGGCGCCGGAAATCCCAGAGACCCGCGAACATCACGTCGGGATTTGAAGGGTCCATCGCGATGGTCGACGCGCCGGTGGAGAGGTTCGAGCCCTTTAGGATAAGGTTCCAGG
>JALYOR010000032.1 GCA_030856765.1 Verrucomicrobiota bacterium
ATCCTGTAGCGGGCCGTTGAAAACCAACTCTCCGCCGCTCTCGCCCCGACCGGGACCGATGTCGAGCAGGTTATCGGCGGCGCGGATGATCGCCTCTTCGTGCTCGACCACGAGGAGGGTGTTGCCCTTGTCGCGCAGGTCGTGCATCACCCTCACGAGTCGGCCGACGTCACGCGGATGCAGCCCGACGCTCGGTTCATCCATGACAAACAGCGTGTTCACCAGCGACGCCCCAAGACAGGTGGTGAGATTGACCCGTTGCACTTCGCCGCCGCTCAGCGTGCGCGTGGAGCGATCGAGGGTCAGGTAACCAACCCCGACGTGGCAGAGATAACGGAGGCGCGAAACGATCTCGCCGCGCAACATCTCCGCCCCGGAATCGTTAGGCGAAAGAACCAGGCCGGTCAGAAATTCCCGCGCCTGCGAGATGGGGAGCGCGGCAAACTCGGGCAGGGTAAAGGCGACGTCGTCCCCGGTGACGAGCCGGTAATTCATGGTCTCGGGCTGGAAGCGTCCGCCGTGGCAACCCGGGCAGGTGGTGTAGGCCCGGTAGCGGCTGAGCAATACCCGGACATGCATTTTGTAGGTCTTGCTCTCGAGCCATTTGAAAAATCCACGGACGCCGTACCAGCGATCGGTCTCGTAATCCTCCTCGGTGTATTCGCCCGCGCCTTTCTCGCCGTTGATGACGAAGTCCTGGTCGTACTTGGGCAATTCCTCGAACGGGAGATGGATGTCGATCTCTTCGCGGGCACAGGCGCGGAGCAGATCCTTCTGCGATTCGCCCATCTCTTCCCCCCGAAAAACGCGCACCGCACCTTGCTTGATCGAGAGCGCGCGATCGGGAATGGCGCGGTTGTAATCGACCGCGATGGTGCGACCGAAACCGCGACACTCCGGGCACGCGCCTAACGGATTGTTGAAACTGAAAAGTCCGGGCGTGGGCGGGCGGATGTCGAGGTCGCAATGCGCGCAATGCCAGCCGGTCGAGAAGGGATGTTCTTCCTTGGTGGCGAGGTCGACGAAGTTGATCTTGTCTTTCCCAAAACGAAGCGCGGTCTCGATCGACTCGACCAGGCGGACGCGACCTTCTTCCGAGATGGTGAGTCGATCCTGGATGACCTGCACCCGCGCGCCTAACCGGATTTTCTTACTCTCACCATCCGCCCTCACGACTTCGCCGTTCAGCCAGACGCGGAGGTAACCCTGCTGCTGCAGGAAAGCAAAGAAGTCGCTCGCCTCGGTCTTGGCCGGCACGCCGACCCAGAAGGTGATCAATCCGGTTTCGCCGGAGCTCTCGCGCATGATCTCGTCCGCGATCGACTTCGCGGTTTCCGGCCGGATCTCGCGGCTGCAGCTTGGACAAAAAGCGCGCGTCACTCGCGCCAGGAGGAGCTTCAGGTAGTCGTTGATCTCCGTCATTGTCCCGACGGTCGAGCGCGAGCTTTTGACCGGGTTCGACTGCTCGATCGCGATCGCGGGCGGGATGCCGCGAATTTCGTCGACCCGCGGTTTGTCCATCCGGTCGAGAAATTGCCGTGTGTAAGGACTGAAAGTCTCGACGTAACGGCGCTGGCCCTCGGCGTAGATGGTGTCGAAGGCGAGGCTGGATTTCCCGCTCCCGCTCGGGCCAGTGACGACGGTTAATTCGCCCAGCGGCAGGTCGAGATCGAAGCCTTTGAGATTGTTCTGGCGCGCGCCGCGTATCTCGATCCGGGCGACCTGAGACGGCCGTGCAGGAGCGGTGACGCCGGGTTTTTTGCCATTACGGGAAGCCACCGACGACAATCGTTCGCGCCACCCAAAGCGCAAACTTCATGTTCAAATGAGCGTGCGACTCACTGTGAGCTGACAATCCGGCCGAGCTCACGTTTCAAGGCACTTTGCGCATTGGCATCGTTCTCATGCCCCCAGACCGCCAGTTCGAGCATGCGCGCGCCTAGCTCGCGTTTCCCCTGCCCCGCCGCGCGCAGGCGCCCGCGCGCGGTCCAGTCTTCCTCGGCCGCCGTCGCGTCGCTGGCGTAGGACGATCGCCCATCCCAATAGCAGTAGAATATGTGGAGCGGCCGGCCGTTATCATCGAAGCGGTAAGAGCGAATCGGCAGCTTGACACCGTTGACCGCGACCAGGTGCACGCCGCTCTGTTGCTCCATCGTTAGGCCGCTGGCCGGCAGGCAAATATCCGGGCGATGGTTTTTGACGAAGAGAGCCGCTGTCCGGCCCGGCAGCCAGTGAAAGGAATACATCATCCAGCGCCGATCGTCGGTCGAGCGCCAGGTCGCGGCCCCGCCGTCGCTGTAACGCAGGAGCGTCTCAACCGCGTCGGGAATCGGTTCGCGCCGAAAGTCCGGTTCGTTCTCCGGCCAGGTGACATTCCACCGCTGCTGACTCACCTCTTCGGTCCGGCCCGGCGCATACCAGACGGCCGCGGCGATTTCCGCCAGAACAATCCAGACGATCAGCGCGCTCGACCACCAAACTCCTCCGAAATTGGAGCGAGCAGGAGTCGCGAAGCGGCCCGGCTCGCTCGCGGTCGCGGGTTTCAACCACATGCTCATCCCCCACAGACCGAACAGGCAAAGGACCAGAATGCTAAAGCCGGCCGGATCGTGCCAGCGATGAATCGCCGGAATGCCGGAGGTCGCGGCGATTTCGCAGAGAATGAAAGTGCGCCCGATGTTGCAGACGAAGGCGATGGCAGCGCCGGCCAAGACGAGCAGGATCCGGCGCGAGAGTCGCAGGTGATAAAACTCGCCCAGGAAAAGCGCGATCATGAAGGTCGCCTGCAGGGAACGCACCCCGGTGCAGGCATCGTCGATTCCCACCTGACCCGTACCCAACTCGATGACGTTGCCGTGTTGCACCGCGAGGGTGCCGATGGCATTCAAGATCTGGATCGTGATCGCGGTGTCAGCGCGCATCAGAGATTGCACGACCGCCTGCTCGAGTTGCACCGGCCAAGGAACCGCGACGAGGAAAATCAGAATCGGAAAAGCCAGATGCCGCAGCCAGGGCCGGCCACCAGCGAGAAAAACTGCGGTGAGCGAAATGACGACGGCGGCCAGCGCCATCGTCCAGCTGAGCAGCCGCCAATCCGGATTGGCGACGGCCACAATTCGCGCCGGCAGCAGGATCGCCGCGGCCAGCAGCGCGATGGCTATCGTTAGGCTGCGGGCGCGCGGCGCCACCGGCTCGGGCCGCTTGCTCCACCGCTGATAAAACAACCACCCGGCCAAAAACGGCACCGTCCAACCGTAGCCGTACTGCGGATTAAGCGACCACTCGCTTTGCAATTGGTAGATCACCTCCAGCCAGAGGAGAAGGAAAGCGATCAGGGCCAGCGCGAAGGGCCAGCGAAAAGTCCTCCCGGACCGCGGCGGCAGCGCCGCCCGCGCCGGCGCTACCGCGGTGGAATGGGACATGCTAAGTTTCTAGCAGTTTACGCGCCTTGACGCCACCTCCGGTGCCCGGGGTGCGTCCTACCTAACGAATGGCCCAGACTTCCGATTCACCGCGCGAAATCTCTCTCCAGCGGACCGAGCATACCTACGTCAAACTTTCGTTAGGCATCCTCGGCGGGCTCTGTCTGCTGGTCGCGCTGAGCTGGGGCGGGCATCGCCTTTACGTGCGCTGGCAGGAGCACAAGTTGATGCGGCAGGCCCATGTCGCCTTCGACAAGAACGATCTGCGTTGGGCGACCCTCGCCGCGCAACGAGCTTATGCGGTCGACCCGCAGAGCGTGGATGCCTGTCGGACCCTGGCCGCGATCGCGGAAAAGCAGAGCAGCCCGGAAGCGCTCGATTGGCGGCGCCGGACCGTCTCCCTCGCTCCGGACTCGCTGACCGACCGCCTCGCGCTGGTCGAGACCGCGCTGCGACTGCAGCAGCCCGCGATTGCCAGCGAAACCCTGGCCAAGGTTCCGCTCGCCCAGGAAAATGACGCCCGCTACCAGGCCGCCGCGGCCCACCTCGCACTCACCCAGAATGATTTGCCCAAGGCAGAGAAGCATCTGGAAAAGGCGGTGCAACTCGCGCCTAACGACGCCCGTCAGCAGCTCGAGCTGGCGGAGTTTCGGCTCCGTTCAGATGATCCGGCCAAACACAAGGCTGGCCGCATCCTGGCCAACAAGCTGAAGAGCGATCCCACGGTGCGACTCGATGCTTTGCACGTCTTGATCACGGACGCGATCCGCGCGCGCAGTGACGCGGACAGCCTCGAGCTAGCCAAGGAACTCGAAGCCGCGCCTGCGGCCACTTTTGCCGACCACCTGCTCGCGCTCGGCATTCTCCGCGGCCTCAAGGATCCGGCTTTTACCGCCGCACTCACCCGCCTCCAAACCGAGTCGACACAATCCGCCGAGAAAGCGGTCAAGCTGGTCAACTGGATGAACAGCCACGGGCTGGCCTTGCTCGCGATCGATTGGAGCAAACGTTTTCCGCAGGACATGTTCGGCAGCATTCCGCTGCGCTTCGCCTTGGCCGATTCTTTCGTGCGCCTGAGCGATTGGGCCGCGCTCAAGGAAATGCTCGGGCGCGGGAGTTGGGAACGCGGCGAGCCCATCCGGCGCGCGCTTCAGGCGAAGGTCGCGCGCGAAACCGGCGATGATATCGGGTTCGAGAAAAACTGGGTGGCTGCGGTGGCCAAGGCCGGGAACGACCCCGACCGCCTGAACCTGCTCCAGTCGATCGCTTTTCAATGGAACTGGCCGGAAAAGGCGACGGCGATCCTCTGGATGCTGGCGGATAATCCCGGGGCCCAGCGCAAGGCTTTGCAGGGACTTTATCGCTACTACGCCGCTCAGCAGGACACGACCGGGCTTTACCGCACTCTTTCGCGCCTCGTCGCGGTCGTGCCGGAGGATGAGGCGGTGCGCAATAATTTCGCCCAGATCTCGTTGCTGCTGAAAGCCGAGACCTTCCGCGCCCTCGGGCTCGCGCGAAATCTGCATGAGGCCCACCCGCTCGAGGCGGCCTACGCCTCGACCTACGCGTTTGGCCTCTTCCAATCCGGCGATGTGAAAGGGGCGATCAAAGTCATGAGCCAACTGACTCGTGAACAACTGCTCGACCCCGCGGTGGCCGCTTACTATGGAATATTCCTCGCCGGGGCCGGACAAGCCGACGCGGCGACCGAGTTTCTCGATTTGAGTGGCAAAGCCAAACTGCTGCCCGAGGAGCGGGAATTGGTCGAGCGGGCGCGCGCTTCCCTCGCCCGGCAGTAGCGCGGCTAGCGGCATATGAACTGCTATTACCGCCGCGTGGCCAGCGGTTTAAATACGTGCAGGCAGTGAGCGGCACGCCCACGCCCGGCCCGAACCCAGTACTGGAATGCGAATTTACCTGGCCATCGTTTCGTTCGCCCTGCTCGGCACCGCCCGGGCCGGGGTCGACTTTACCCCGACCGGCGGCGAGCGGGTCCTCGAAGGCATCGTCTTCAAGCAGATCGTTTTCCATCAGGACGGCCACCCGATCACCTACGAACAACCGCGCGGCTGGAGCTACTCTGGCAACGCGGCCGGGTTGAAGCTGACTCCGCCTAACGTCTCACAGGCCCAGGCCGTGATCGAACAGTCGCCGCTGCCGGCCCCGCAGATCTTTGACGAAGCAACCAGACTGCAACTGCAACAACGGGTGCTCGGCTCCGTGCCTAACGGATCGCTAAATGTCGCCCTGGTCGCGGAAGAAATAAATCCGGTCCGGATCAAACAACGCGATACCTACGCGGTCACGGTCTCCTATAGTTTTTACGGGGAGGACTATGGAATGAGCGTGCTCTTCGCCAATCTCGACGATACCCAATTGCGCTTTCGCACCGTGGCGCGGAAAGCGGATTTCGAAGAGGTGCGCCGCGTTTTTCGGGCGAGTCTTTTTACCCTCGCCTGGCAATGATGCGGATGCCGGGGGCTTGTTGTAGCCGGGGACGCTGTCCCCGGTGCAGCGTCGCGGCGGCTTGCGCGATGAGAGCCCGTGAAGGGGTCGGAGCTTTTGAGTTCCTGTTCCTCAATCTTTCCACGCTCCCGGGGACGGCGTCCCCGGCTACAACGGAGAGCGCGGGAATTTAGGCCGGAGCGGCGTTGAGCTGGCGCAACTTGTGCACGATCCGCGGCAGAATTTCGAGGACGCGGTCCAGCTCGTCCTCGGTGTTGTAGCGGCCAAACGAAAAACGCAGGCTGCTCCGGGCTCGCTCGTTCGTCATCTGCATGGCGCGCAGGACGTGCGACGGCTGGATGGCGCCCGTAGTACAGGATGAGCCTAACGAACAGCAGATCCCTTCCTGGTCGAGCTTGAGCAGGATGGCCTGCGCGTCGACCCCGAGGAAGGCGAGGTTCGAGGTGTTGGGCAGCCGCGCCTGCGGATCGCCGTTGATCTCCACCTCTTCCAGGGCGCCCCGCAGCGTCGTCTCAAAGCGATCGCGCAAGGCCCGGACGCGGCTGTTTTCCTCCTCAATGGTCGACTGCGCAAGCTCTGCCGCTTTTCCGAGCCCGACGATGGAGGCCACGTTATCGGTCCCGGCCCGGCGACCACCTTCCTGCGGCCCGCCGACCAGGAGCGGTTGGAAGCGCGCCTTCTTGTTCACATAAAGCGCGCCGACGCCTTTGCAGGCATGCAGCTTGTGGCCGGAAAGAGAGAGGAAATGGACCGGTATGTGGGTGAGGTCGATCGGCATTTTCCCGACCGCCTGGACGGCGTCGGTGTGAAAGAAGACGCCCTTCGCCCGACAGATCTCGGCGATTTCTTCGAGTGGATAAATGACCCCGGTTTCGTTGTTCGCCCACATCACGGACACGACCGCGGTGTCGGGCCGGATGGCCCGCTCCAGCTCCGCCAGGTCGAGGTGCCCCTGCTCGTCGACCGGCACGATCGTCGCCGCGCAGCCGCGCCTAACGAGCGCCTCACAGTAGTTGAGGACCGCGTTGTGTTCGACCGAAGTTGTGACCACGTGTTGCCGCTCGGGCCACATCTGAAGCGCGGAATGGAGCGCGGTGTTATCCGACTCGGTGCCACCGCTGGTAAAGATCACCTCGTCCGGCGCGCACCCCAGCAAACTCGCCACTCGCTCATGCGCGAGATCGGTCGCTTCCTTGACCCGCGCCCCGAAGCGATGCGAACCGGAAGGATTGCCGTAGTTCGTGGTCAGAAACGGCATCATTTCCTCCAGGACGGCGGGATCGATGCGGGTGCTGGAATTGTTATCGAGATAGATGACGTCGTTCATGGCCGGCAAATAAAGAAGCGAAAATGGAGACGGGCCTACTCCGGCGGGCGCGGCTCGTTCCCTGGATGTTGCGCATGGCGACGCGTCCAACGGAAGTATAAATTGCGCAGGTAGATCGGGAGGGGCAACGCATTTTGCAAAACTCCGACCGAATCGTGCCGGTAGATCGCAAAATAGCTCAGCATCAGAATGGAGCCGAGCGCGCTGCACTCCCAAAAGCCGAGCGGGATGACGCTCTTGCGGGCGCGCTCGGAAGCGAGCCATTGGATGAGAAAGCGCAGCCCGAAAATCACGCTCCCGGCCAGGCCGATGAATTTCCAGGGCGTGAGTGTGATGTGATACCAGGGCGCTTCGACGGCGACAGCTAGAATGTGCATACGGGAGGACTAACCACGGCGCGGAGGGTGCGCACGAGTTTTTTCCCGAATCGGAGCGAATCTGTGTTTCAGTGCAGCCATGGACTCCATCTGGGACCAGGCCAATCCACACCTGCGCGACCTCGCGCTCTACGAACCGGGCAAGCCGATCGAGGAAACGGCGCGCGAATGCGGGCTGCGTCCCGACCAGATCGTCAAGCTGGCCTCGAACGAAAATCCGCTCGGCCCCTCGGCCAGCGTGCGCGCCGCGTTGGAGGCGGCGATTGGGAACGCCAATTTTTATCCGGACGGCGGCGGCTATCACCTGCGCCAGGCGCTGGCGGAGAAGTTTCAGCTCGCTCCGGAGAGTTTCGTCCTCGGCAATGGTTCGAACGAAATTATCGAATTCATCGGCCACGCCTTTCTCGGGCCGGGCGCGGCCATGGTGACCTCGGAAAACGCCTTCATCGCCTACCGGCTGGTCGCTTCGCTTTTCGGAGCCGAGACGATTGCGGTCCCCGATCGTGACTATCGCTTCGATCTCGATGCCATCCTCGCCGCCATCACCGCCGAGACCCGCGTCATCTTTATCGCCAACCCGAACAACCCGACCGGCACGCTCGTTAGGCAAGAAGAGCTCGACCGTTTCATGGCCAGGGTGCCTAATGAGGTGGTGGTCGTTTTCGACGAGGCCTATTTCGAATACCTGGAGGAAGCGCCCGACACGGTCAAGTTCGTTAGGGAAGGCCGCGACGTGATTGTCCTGCGCACCTTTTCCAAGATCCACGCCCTCGCCAGTCTCCGCCTCGGCTACGGCATCGCCCGTCCGGAATTGGTCCGGGTGCTGCAAAAAACGCGCGAACCTTTCAACACCAGCGGCCTCGCCCAGGCCGCCGCCGTCGCCGCCTTGGCCGACCGCGCGCACCAGGCGGAGACAAAACGGATCACGGACGAAGGCCGGAAATATCTGGAAGCAGAATTCGCGACGCTCGGTCTGGAGTTCGTGCCGAGCGTGGCAAATTTCGTTCTCGTTCGGGTAGGCGACGGCAAGACCCTCTTCAAGGCGCTCCTGGACAAAGGCTTGATCGTGCGCGCGCTGAGCGGCTACAACTTTCCCGAGTGGGTGCGCGTCTCGGTTGGGACGATGGAACAGAATCGCCAGTTCATGGCCGCTCTCCGCGACGTGCTCTAGCGCGCGGTCGCGGTTAGGATGACGCCGGTTTGAATACGGAAGGAGCAAGCAGCGCGACCATCGCCGCCGTCTCGACGCCGCCGGGCGAAGGCGCCATCGCACTCGTTAGGCTGTCCGGTCCGCAGGCGGTTGCGATCGCCGATCAAATCTTTCGCGGCAGAAAAAAGCCGTCCGAAGCGCCTTCCCATTCCCAACAGCTCGGCGAGATCGTGAAAGCAGAGCGCGTGGTCGATCAAGTGATGCTCTCGGTCCACCGCGCGCCTTCCAGTTACACCGGTGAAGATGTGGTCGAGATTAGTTGCCACGGCGGCGTGCTGGTGACAGCGCGCGTTTGGGAAGAGTGTTTGCACGCGGGGGCGCGGGCCGCACGACCCGGTGAATTCACCGAGCGCGCCTTCTTAAACGGCAAGCTCGATCTCACCCAGGCCGAAGCGGTCATCGATTTGATTCGCGCCCAAACCGACCTCGCGCTGCGCTCCGCCGCGGAGCAGCTCTCTGGCCGGCTCGGGGAAAAAACCTCTCAACTGCGCGAAGACCTCGTCTCGCTCGTGGCCAATCTCGAGGCTTACATCGACTTTCCCGACGAAGACATCGAACCCGACGTCGGCGCCGCCTTCCTCGCTCGACTGGACGTCATCCGGGAGAAGATCGACGCCTTGCTCGCAACCGCCGATCAGGGACGAATCTTTCGCGAAGGCGTGCGTGTCGTCATCTACGGAGCGACCAACGCCGGCAAATCGAGTCTGCTCAATCGTCTACTCGGTTTCCCGCGCGCGATCGTGAGCGAGATCCCCGGCACGACCCGCGACACGATCGAGGAAGTCGTCAATCTCCGCGGCATCGCGCTGCGCTTTATCGACACTGCTGGCCTGCGCCCTGCGAGCGCGGATGCGGTCGAGACCGAAGGGATGGCTCGCACCGAGCGATCGCTGTCCCAGGCCGACCTGATCCTGCACGTGGTCGATGCAAGCGAACCGAGGCCGCTCCAATTCCAATCGCGCCGCGACGATCGTGCCGAGCTTTTGCTCCTTAACAAGAGTGACCTCCCCGAGCATGACGACTGGAAAGAGTGCGAGGCGCTGCGCATTTCCTGTAGGAGCGAGGATGGTCTCGCCGGTCTGGAGGAAGCTATTCTCGCCCAGTTAAGCACCCAACGCTGGGACGTGCCGAGCGCGGTCGCGATCAATGCGCGGCATCGCGATTGCCTGCGCCGCGCGCTGGAGTCGTGCGATCGGGCTCGTGGAGCTTTCCTGGAAAACCTCCCGCCCGAGCTGGTCGCGGTCGATCTGCGCGGCGCACTCCAGGCGGTCGGCGAAGTCGTCGGGCAGGCCGACATGGAAAAAATCCTCGACGCGCTTTTCGCCACCTTTTGCATCGGAAAATGAAACGCCTCAGCAGCGCTTGGTACGAGCATTTGCTCCGCCCTCTCCTATTCCAGCTCGATCCCGAAACCGCGCATCACCTCGCCCTCAGCCTCCTGCAGTCGGCGCCACAAATTCCCGGCGCTCTGGCCCTGCTGCGATCCTTCGCGCCGCCGGAAGAGGCTCGCACCCACTTCCGCCTCTCCTTCCGCAACCCCATCGGGCTCGCCGCCGGCTTCGACAAAAACGGCGTCGCCATCCCCGCCTGGGAAGCACTCGGGTTTGGCTTCGTCGAGATCGGCACCGTCACGGCCGAGCCGCAGCCGGGCAACCCGCGCCCGCGTATCTTTCGTTATCCAAAGCAGGAGGCACTGATCAATCGCCTCGGCTTCAATAACGACGGCGCCGAGGTCGTGGCGGAACGCCTGCGACGCCTGCGCGACAGCCCGCTGGCCCCGAAGATTCCGATCGGGATCAACCTCGGCAAGTCCCGCGCCGCGCCTTTGGCGGAGGCCGCCTCGGATTATCTCTCTTCTTTCCGGCGGCTGCAGCCGGTGGCCGATTACATCGCCCTCAATGTCAGCTCACCCAACACGCCGGGACTCCGCTCGCTTCAGGAGGAAGAAGCGCTTGGCAACCTGCTGCAGGCCGTGACCGAGGAAAACCAGCGCCTCCCCCTGGCTCGGCCGATCCTGCTCAAGATCGCGCCCGACCTCGCCGAGAACGCGCTCGAAGCGATTGTGGCTCTGGCAGAAAAGTTTGGCCTCGATGGAATCATCGCCACCAACACGACGCTCGACCACTCCATGGTCCCGAGCGGGGAGGACCAAACCGGCGGGCTCAGCGGGAGGCCGCTCCGGGATAAATCGACCGCTTTCGTCCGCCAGATCAGCCAGATGACTCAACTCCCGGTTATCGGCGTGGGAGGCATCATGACGGCCTCCGACGCGGCCGAGAAGCTCGGAGCTGGCGCGGCCCTGCTCCAAATTTACACCGGCTACATTTATCGCGGCCCAGGATTCTTAAAAGACCTTTCGGGAGGCTGGGACCGCCGGCAACCCGCGACCTAACGGGGGCTGGGCGACGGGGTCGGAGAAACGCTCGCGTTAGCCGCGGCCGGCTCCCGTTTCTCCCGCTTCTTCATCTGACGCGCGCCGTTGCGTCCGTGTCGCTCCGGGCGGAGCCGCCTTTCTGGCTTGGCGTTCGATTGGTCTGACTGCGCTCGGCGCTCACGTCTGGCCTTGGCCGCGGCGGCGCGATCGCGAGATCCTGGTGATTCAGAAGCACGCGCCTCCGATCGAGCCCGTCCTGGACGCGACCGCGTCCCCGCTTGCTGCTCCCGGCGGGACTTCCTCCGCTCCAAGCTCGAGCGTCCTTCGTCAGATGCTTGGGGTGTCGGAGCGGGTGAAGTGGTCGGCGCCACCGCGGTAGACGGAGATCCCTCGATGGCGGGGCCAGCCAGCTCTTCGAGTGCCGGAGTTGCGGTCGCGGAAGGCTCGGCCTGGACGCGTGGCGAGTTCCAGAGAGCCAATGCGATGACGCACCAAATAGCGGGTGAAGGTCGGACTTTCATCACTTCCAAGGCAGCCAAAAATGGCTTCCCTTTGCCGAGCGTAATCCCCAGTCGCGTTCGAGGCAATGACGGTTCTGCCGGAAGTCCGATGACACAGCCAGCGGGGTCTCCCGCCGCAAAGTTGAACCCTCCGTCGCGGCGGATCCGCGGGCATTACGGCCAGCGGCGGCACAGACACTGCTCATAATTTCCATAATCACTAGATTCGGCATAATGAATTCATTCCACTCCAAGCTCCTCGCCCTCACTCTTTTTTTCGCCTCTGCCGCCGGCGCACTGGCTGATTTTGGCGATCTCACGATCGCTTGGAATCCTAACCAGGAATCCGATATTGCCGGCTACAAGGTTTACACTGGCATCGCCAGCGGGAGCTACGGTCGTGGCGTCGACGTCCGCAACGTGACCACCGTCACGATTCCCGATCTCAACGTCGGCCGCACGTATTTCCTGGTTGTCACCGCCTACAACACTGCTGGCGTCGAGAGCCTGTACTCGGGGGAAATCTCCGCAGTCGTCCAACCTCTGCCGACGCCGACTCCCACCCCCACGGCCACGCCCACCGCTACTCCGACTCCCACACCCACCGCGACTCCGACACCCACACCCACCGCGACTCCGACTCCTACACCGAGCGCCACACCCACCCCGACGCCCACCGCTACTCCGACTGCAACGCCCACACCTACTCCTACGGCCACACCCACAGCCACACCGACTGCGACGCCTACCCCGACGCCGACGGCCACACCCACACCCACACCGACTGCGACGCCTACCCCGACTCCGACGGCCACGCCAACACCGTCGGCAACGCCATCACCCACCGCGACACCGACTCCTTCACCCACAGCTACGCCGACTCCAACACCTAAGCCCACCCCCACCCCGCCACCGCAATACCTGCTCAACATCTCCACCCGCGTCCAAGTGCGGAGCGGTGACGGCGTCATGATCGGCGGATTCATCCTCTCCGGCGATGCGAACAAAGACGTCATCCTCCGTGCCATGGGTCCCTCGCTCAGCAGGAGGGGTCTCGCCCGGCCGCTGGCCGATCCGTGGATCGAACTCTACGACTCTACCGGCACCTTAATCGCGCAAAACGACGACTGGACCTCGCTGCCCGCCGGCACCATTCCGGAAGGCCTCGAGCCCGGCAGCGGAAAAGAATCAGTCATCGTCACTTCCCTGCCACCGGGCAGTTACACCGCCGTCCTGCGCGGCGCCGATGCCGGCAGCGGCAACGCCCTTTGCGAGCTCTACGATCTCTCGCCGGGCAATTCGAGCGTGCGCAATATCTCCACCCGCGGTCGAGCCGGCAGCGGCGACGACGTCATGATCGGTGGTTTCATCATCGGCGGGACAGATCCGGCCCGAGTGATCGTTCGCGCGATTGGCCCATCGATGACCGCCGCCGGCGTCGCTGACGTGCTACCCGATCCGGTCCTGGAACTTCACAACGGAGACGGCTCGCTCATTTACCAGAATGACAACTGGCGTGGCGAACAGGCGCAACAAATCATCGACTCCACCGTGCCGCCGACCGACGAACGCGAATCCGCCATCATCGCCACGCTGCCACCGGGCGGTTACACCGCCATCGTGCACGATGCCAACGGCGCGACCGGCGTGGCCTTGGTGGAAGTCTACGTGCTCAACTAGGGGAACAAAGCCCGGCCAGAAAAGCTGGCCGGGTCTTCCGTCCGAACAGACTGCTGAAAAATTGGAGCGAGTCGCGCGTAGAGGCAGAAGGGGCGGATGGCAAGAAAGCGAGCGAGGCGCATCCCTGTGAGGGGCTGTAACGAGCAAGCGACGCGGCCAGACGCCCCTTTTGCCCCGCACCCATGGGTTGCGTTGTTTTTGGCCCTCCCCGGCGCTGCTCGCTAGGCCGAGACCGCCTGTGGTGTAACTCACATTCGTTCCGCCACTGCTATAGCTACCGGTCAGAAATACCGGGATCGTGAAGCTGAATTGAGAGTTCTCCTGAACTCGGAACCGAACGTCAGCGTGCCACTAGCCCCAAAGTAGTGAGATCCAATGATAGCCGTGCCGTTCGAGGTGTCGAAGTTGACGGTGACTACTTGTTGGTTGCACACATCTCGCGTGAGTTTGACCACCACGCCTATCTGCCCGGCATTTTCATTGACCGAGTAAGTGGTCGGATTGACCGCTATGGTATTTACCGCTGCGGCATTTTGCGTAAAGGCGGCGAGATAAATAAGAAGGAGCGGGAGAAACAATTTCGCGAACTCGTGCATGAAAATTCTTTGGCAGTCGTGAGCCGATTTTTTTGACTGCGGGTGCGGCGCAGACGGCGCGGAGAGTTCCAGATGCGCGGGAGCGCCGGCGTTACTGCTTGAACGCTCAGCCGGTTAACCGCGCTGGTTCGGTGGTCATCTCGACGCGGTAGTTTGCAGACCGCGCCCCACTGGATTCCGGTTGGGGCCCACTTCCCCGTCGACGTCGCCCCGGGTCGCGTAAAAACTTTCCGGCGGGATCGAGCTGGCTTCCAAGCCGACAGGAGGGTCTAATCATGGCGCGCAACATTATGAAAAAGATCTCGCTCTATCTCATCCTCCTCGGTTTTGTCTCCTCGCTTCCGGCCCAATCGCCGCCGCCTTCTCCCACCCCCGCCTGCCAGGCGCCGGAATTTCGCCAGTTCGACTTTTGGTTAGGCAAATGGAAGGTGATGGACCCGAAAGGCAATCAGGCCGGGACGAGCGAGATCAGCCGGCAAGCGGAAGGTTGCGCCATCCGCGAGCAATGGACCGGGGCCTCCGGAAAGGGCGGGATGAGTCTCAACTATTTAGATCCCAACGAACAAAAGTGGCACCAGGATTGGGTGGGCGCCGATGGCACCATCCTGCATTTGCAGGGAGGTCTGGAGGGCAAGGCGATGGTCCTGAGCGGCAGCACCAAGACGAGCAAAGGCACGCTCATGAATCGCATCACCTGGACGCCGCTGGCCAATGGCAAAGTGACCCAGGAATGGACTACCTCTCAGGATGAGGGCAAGACATGGCAGGTCGGCTTTCTCGGCACCTACGAAAAGCAACCATGATCGGCGAGCCGAAGGGGGTCGGCCTGGCCCTTCGTGTTGCGGGTGGCGCCGGCGCCGATTTCCCCACTGAATCTTCGGGGTCGTTATTCTCCGATTTTGAGCTATAGTCGCCGATGTCCAAGCCTTCCGGCGCTTCTTTTTCCCGTCGCGCGCCCGACATTATCACTGAAGAATTGGTGGCCCTGCTTTCCTCCAAAGCATCCTTCGAATTCAAACCGCTCTTCGAAATTCTCATGCTCAACCTGAGGGAGCGCAAAGCGGCTAGTGGCGGCGAAGAAATGCTTCGCCTGCGCTCTTACGAGAAGCTGCAAGGCCTCGTCAGCCAGGGCGCGGTCAGCCGCAAAGTCAACGGGACGACGAAGAAATACAAAGGCGTCGCGCCGCGGATGGTCGCTCTGACCGCCGAGATGAAAGTCTTGCGAGCCGAGTGGAACGAACGCGCCAAGGCCAAGGCGGCCGCGGCCGCCGCGGAGTAGGCCGCCGCTTCACTCTCGATTTCGTCTGGCCGGGGCGGATCGCCCCGGAAAAGCGAAACGCAGCCGAGGCTGGGGAAGCCGTCGGCGCGAGCGCATTTTCGTATGGACAATGGGTCGCAGAAGAAGAGAATCGCGGCCATGTCGAAGACGCTCCTCTATTCTCTGGCCACCGCTGGCGACCTCATCTTCGCCTTCCTCGCCTGGCGCAACGACCACGTCATGGTCGCCATCATTCTCGTCTTCGCGGCCTTTTGCTTCGCTGTCGCGGCGATTGGCGGCGCCCTCGGCAGAGGCCGCCCGAAGTAGAAGTAGGTCGCTGATTTTTAACCCAGAATCGCGTCGATGAGCCGGGCGCGGGTCCCGGGCAAAAACTGGTTCTTGAGCAGCTCGTGAATCCGGGCCGATACGGAGCGTCTTCATGGAAGAAGGCGGAAGGAACAAAGAGGTTCGGTGCTCGGGGTGGCGAACGTCACAAGCTGCTGTCAAACTAAGTGCGGATGAGAGAAGAAAAGATCGCGCTGGTGACGGGCGCAAATAAGGGAATTGGTTTCGAAGTCACCCGGGAACTGGCGCGGATGGGTTTTCATGTTTTCCTCGGCGCGCGCAACGCCCAAGCCGGGCGCGAGGCCGCCGGGAAAATCAAGGACGGCAAGGTCACTTTCCTCGAGATTGATGTCGCGGATCCCGGGAGCATCCGGCGTGCGGCGGGCGAGTTTTCGAGCATGGCGGATCGCCTCGACGCGCTGGTGAATAACGCGGCCATTTGCCTCGATGACGACAAGAAGGCGCTCACCATCTCCCCGCAGATCATGGAAGAGACGTTGCGCACCAACACGATCGGGCCGTGGCTCGTGGCCCAGGCTTTCGAGCCGTTCCTGAAGAAGAGCGACGCGCCGCGGATCGTGAATGTCTCCAGCGGGAGCGGTCAGCTGGCTGACGGCGCCGACGGTTGGGCGCCCGGATATTCCGTCTCGAAAACGGCATTGAACGGCGTCACCGCTCAGCTCGCGGCCGCCTTGCCGAAGTTCGCGGTCAATTCAGTTTGCCCCGGCTGGGTGCGGACCGACATGGGCGGCCGACTCGCTACCCGCACGGTCGCCGAAGGCGCCGCCGGTATCGTGTGGCTCGCAGCCGAGGCGCCGCACAATCTCACCGGCCAATTCTTCCGCGACCGCAAAGTGATCCCGTGGTGACTCAATGTGGGAGGGACCTCTGGTCCCCGATTCTGTGACTTTAGCGCGCGCCGATCGGCGCACAAAGGCGCCTCCCACGTTCCTTGAGTTGATCGCGTACAAAAAAACACGGGGCCATTTCTGGCCCCGCTAAAGCTGACGGAATCGACGTCAAGTTTAGTAGTATTAAGTGACTCCCGAGCTTTGCACTCTATTTAGCAGCCGGTGTGCCAGGGTGAGGAATCCTCGCATCTTTTAACGCGGGCCGAAGGCAGAAACACAAAGGGGCATCCTGCGTCGCCGCCGGATGCCCTCGTGCCTGCGATTTTCCTCGCAGTTTTCCCGGGAGCCGGATAGGACGGCTCCCGGGAATCAATTTTAGTTTCCCTTACGGTACGTTGACCTGGACTTCGTTTGAGCAATCGCCGGAGTCTGTCTCACATACCTGGTAAGTGAATGTCCCAGTCTGCGTGCCAAGGGTGTCCTTGGTCTTCCCGTCGTCCGCAGTCGTCTGCACGACGGCACCGTTCCGCAGCACATTCATATTACCACCGTCGGCCGGAGTCCAGCGGAGCGAGACTTGTGAACTACCTTCCCGCTGCCGCAAGCGGGTCTCCAGCGTAATAGTTCCGCCGCCACCGCCGATGGCCTCGCGATCGACGAAGGCATCCTGTTGCGCAGCGTTGTTGATCGCCACACGGCCATCAGTCCAAGTGTGGATGTGGGCCTCAGGCGAGGCGAAGCTATAGTCATAGTCGCCCGCGTACTCCGTCACGATGTTCGGATCAGGCTGACCGGGCAGCGGCGAAGCCACATCCGAGAACGCCTCATCCGGGCCCCAGGTGGCACCGTTGTCCGTCGACTTACGGGACCACATCCGGTAGCAAGGCACCGCGGTGTTGCCCTTGGAGCAGGTGGTGAATTCCCGACCGTCATACCAGACCGCAACCAGGCTGCCACCGGCGCCGACCGAGATGTTAGGCTGCCATTGCGGGCGGGTGGTGGAATCGGTGTTCAACTGGAACGGCGCACTGAAGGTGGAGCCGTTATCGGTGGAGCGAATGTAGAACACATTGGCCGAATCACCGTTTGAGGTGTTACGCGCGTCGTAGACATAGGAGACAACGCCATTCTGAGCCGCAGGCTGACCCCAGCCCATGTGACGCCAGAAAGAGGGGCCGTTGAACATGCAGGCGAAGTAGCTATTGGACGCGCAGGTCGTGGTTCCGGGCCCGGCAAAGGTCGGGCCGGAATAACTCTGGGTCCAGCTGTTACCGCCATCGGTCGAACGGTATAAGAGGTTGGAGCGGTTAGTGAGACCGCCGCCCATCTCGTTCATGGAGGCGAGATACAGATTTCCCGCCTCGTCGCCAGTCAGCTGGACATTGCGAAAGAAGCCAGTGGTGATCTGTCGCTCGTTTGTCCAGGTCAAGCCATTGTCCGTCGAGTAGCGCACGAAGATCGCGCCGCCGCCACGATTAAAGTCGTTCCAGGTGATATACATCCGGCCGTAGAACGGGCTGCTCGGGTTGTTATCAGTCCAACCGGACTCGCGATCGTCGGCCGAATTGTTGTGCACGCAGAAGTGCGTCCAGCTATCCGCATTCGCAGGAGTGGTGGACTTGTAACCACCGAGGCCTTGACCGCCGCAGGCGGCGTCGAGCCACACCGTAAACCAGGTGCCAGTGGGGCGATTGTAAAGAACAACCGGGTCACCGAACGTGTTCGCGAACGGGCTCTGGCCAGTGCTCCGAGTCAGGCGGGTGAAGGTGTTGCCGCCATCGGTGGAAACCGACGCGCCCGAGATGTTGATCGGGTTGGATGCGACGCCCCGCGAGTCATTGTAAGCCACGACGATCTCCTGCGGGTTGTCAGGATTAGCGGCCACGAACGTCTCCGATTGGGTCGTATGCGGGTTGATTTCCGTGCCCGTGATCAGGTCCACGTCCGCCGTCCCGAGGAGCGGGGCCAGTATTTCCTGCACGAACGGGAAGCTATTCCCAGAAACGGTCGGCGAGCCGCCTTGGGCTTCGCCGCAATAAATTGCAATCGCGCCCGCCGCGAGGTTTTCCTGCTTATCGTAGTGGAGCGCTCTAAACTGGGCGCAGTCAAATCCAGCCGGAACGAGCGGGCTGGTGGAGTTCACGATCGATTTGTTTCCCTGTTGGGCGTGAGCGGGGAGCTGACCGAGGCCGACCAGAGCCAGGAAGACTCCGCAAAGGACTAGGGCGAGGCCCGCGGACCATCGCAGATTGAAGAAGGCTGCTTCTGAAGTTGTTCTCTTTTTCATAGTTAGGTGAGTTAAGTAATACCACGCGCAAGGAACCCCCTGCCACTTCTGAGGCTATCAAAATGCTGCGCGATCTGTCGCCTTATTTAATCTTACGATTAGGTAAGCTAACGATGGCAAAACCGATTCCACCCGGGAAAATCGACCGGATTTCGCGCCTTGGCGGCGCGGAATCGTGCCGGACGAGCGCCGAACCAATTCTCAACGAGCGAGGCGTGTCGCCTTGAAAGTGCCGCTCTTGGTCGGCTTGGCGCTGGGATCCTGCGGGTCCTGGTCGATCAGGAAGAATTTGGCCTCACCGGTGATCGAGCCCTCGAATCCGCCTTCACCTTTCAAAACCAGCGTTCCGCGCAAGAGCCCCACGTTGCCGAGGGGAAACTCTACCGGGCCGGAAATCGCCACGGAGTTTCCTTCGACCTGGGTCCACTTCGCCTCCGAAGCCTTCCCTGTCCCCAAGGCTTTCGATTGGGCGTCGAACAACAGCAACGAACCTTTGCCGCCGCCTTGAGCGTCAAACTGGAATGAACGGCTCTCGCCATTCGCGAACGCAATCTCGATCTTCCAGCTGCCGATCATGGTCGAAGATTCACCGTGGGCCACGGCGGTGATGAGAATCTGCGCCGCTGCCAGCACGACCAAGGCTGGTCTTGATTTCAGCAAGTCTGTGCCGAGGGTCTTTAGAGAAGGGAAATTCATGATCAGGAAGTCTACTTCGGGACCAGAGCAGCCTCAATCGTCTCCTGCAGCTTTTCCTTCGTAAAACCCGCCTGCAGGGCGACTCCGTTGATGAAAATCGTGGGCGTGACCTTGACTCCCCGGGCGGCGCCTTCGGCCGCGTCCGCCACCACCCGCGCGCGCACGTTATCCGCCACCCGGTCAGCCTTGAAGCGCTCCACATCCAGCCCGATCGCTACCGCGTAGGACTCTAAAAGGAAGCCGACGGTGGTCGCTTCCCCCCAGACCGCCTGATTCTTGTAGAGCATGTCATGCATCTCCCAGAATTTCCCTTGCAATCCAGCCGCCTCCGCCGCCATCGCCGCTTCCATCGCGTGCCGGTGCATCTCGAGAGGAAACTCGTGGAAAATGACCCGCATTTTGCCCTCGTATTGCTTTTGTAACTCGTCGATTCCTTGCGAGACCGCCGCGCAGGACGGGCATTGGAAATCGCCGTAAACCACCAGCGTCACCGGCGCCTTGCGCGGACCGCGCGCATGGAAATTTGGATCCTCCGGCGCTTCCGAGGGCGATGGGGTTTCGCCGACACCGGCCACGGGTGCGGGCTGGTCATTGGTCAGCCTGGGACTTGTCGGCTGGTCACCCGTTTTCGTGCGATAAACCGCCGTCGCAAGACCCACCGTCAGGAGGGCGACGGCGGCGATGATGAGAAATGGAAGAAAACGTTTCATGGCTGGCTGCGAATGTCTTCGTCGGCCTTGGAAGGCGTCGATGATCGCAGCGTCGGCGATGCGGGCTTTCGCTGCAAGCGACGCCCACACCCCCGCCCGTTTAGACCCTCGGTAGCCCACCCTTCGCTATAGGCACCACCTATCGCAGCCAGACGCATTAAGTATTTCAACCGACGCCCGGCCTGCTCGTTTGTTAGGCATGCAAACATTAACCTTAAGCAGTAACGCCACCAACGGTCGGCTGCTTGAATCGAATCATTCGCTGCGCCTGCGCGCCTTTCGCTTCCTGAGCGAACGCTACACGCGACGCGAGCAGCCAGGTGTGGCCGCCGAGTTTATTCTTTTCGCAGTGATCGTTCTCACCGCCGCCTGGCCCA
Source organism: Verrucomicrobiota bacterium (assembly GCA_030856765.1). Classification (GTDB taxonomy): domain Bacteria; phylum Verrucomicrobiota; class Verrucomicrobiia; order Chthoniobacterales; family UBA10450; genus Palsa-1392. The sequence goes on from JALYOR010000032.1 coordinate 20,477, forward strand.
TGGTCACCCTCGTTCAAGCGATGGCCGCCCTTCACAGGTAACGGAACGTGGGAGGGGCCTTTGCGCCCCGATTGATCGCTGCCTCAGCGTGCCGATAATCGCGGCCGCAGCGCGTTGCTTAATCGCGGCACCAAGGCCGCTCCCACATTAGTCCCCGGCGCTGGACGGTCGAGTCAATCGGCCGCGCGCCGGGTCCGGAAAGTCGTCGCGGCTTCCTCGCGGAACGCCGCGGCGGCTTTACTTTCGAAGCGCAACGGATTGCGCAGCAAAATCAGCTCCCGCGTCGGCACCGGCCGGGCAAAGGGCACCGCCACGCAGCCCTTCACGAACTCCGTGTGCACCATCATCTCCGGCACCACCGTCACCCCCAGCCCGGCCGCGACCATCGCCGCGATCGTGGTGAGCTGAGCCCCCTGCAGGACCAGCTCCGGCTTCAGATGGTTCGCCGCGAGCAGGCGTCGCACCGTGATCGCGAGCGAGTGCGCCTCGTGCAGGAGCAGAAATTTCTCCGACGCCAGTTCGCTCCAGGCGATCGTTTTCTTCCGGGCCAGCCGATGCTCCACCGGCAAAAGCATGAGCAACGGCTCCTTGCCCAACGAATGCTGTGCCAGGGTCGGCCGTTCATCGCCAGAGGAGGCGAGCACGACATCCACGCTGCCTTCTTCCAGCCGCTCCGCCAGGTTATCGGTCGTATCCTCGAAAAGCTCGAACGTCACCTTCGGGTAAGCCTTCTCAAAGCTCGCGATCAATCTCGGCAAAACATAAAGCGCGATCGACGGAATCGCCCCGACCGACAGCCTCCCTGCCACCTCACCATCGAGCGAGGCCACCGAGCGGCGGGCATCGGCGATATCGGTCAGGATATGCCGCGCATAATCGAGCAGACGCCGGCCCGCCTCCGTTAAAACTACCGACCGCGGCAGCCGATCAAATAACTGCTGGCCCAGCTCCCCCTCCAGCTTCTGGATTTGCTGGCTGAGCGACGGCTGCGAGACATGCTCACGGTCCGCCGCGTAAGAGAAGTTTCCCTCCTCCGCCACCGCCACAAAATACCGGAGCTGATGGATCTCCATATTGGTGCGAGAATCTTCCGCCGGCTTCGACAGTTTGTCTAAGGGGCGGGCGGATGCTTCTTCAGAAAATGAGCCCAATCGCTATCCACCTGCCGCGCGTTCCAACTCCTCCAGATCCAGCTTCTCGATCTGCCAGAGCGCAGCCCGCGCTAGAGACGCGGGAGCGGGTTGTGCAGCTTCACCGGCTCGGCTTTCCGCCGCAGCTTGAGGTTGAGCAACTCGACGAAAACCGCGAACGACATCGCGAAATAGGTGTAGCCCTTCGGAATGTGGAAGCCGAGACCTTCCCCGATCAGGTTCACCCCGATGAGGAGCAGAAAACTCAGGGCCAGCATCTTGATCGTGGGATGGCGTTCCACGAACCCGCTCACCGCCTCGGCGAAAAGCATCATCACTCCCACCGCGATAATGACCGCCGCCACCATCACCGCGATCTCGTTCACCATCCCGACCGCGGTAATGACCGAGTCGAGCGAGAAGACGACGTCGAGCAGGATGATCTGCACCAGGACCGAGGCGAGCGACACCACCGCGCGCATCGATTGCTCCTGCTCTTCGCCTTCCAGCTTGTTGTGAATCTCGTGCGTGCTCTTCGCGATCAAGAACAACCCGCCGCCGATGAGAATGAGCGCGCGGCCCGTGACCTCAAACCCGACGAGCGTGAAAAACGGGCGCGTCAACCCGACGATCCAGGTGAGGGAGAGGAGCAGGAGAATGCGCATGATCATGGCCAGCCCGAGCCCGATCCGGCGCGCCTTCTTCTGCTCCGCGGCCGGCAATTTGGCCGAGAGAATCGAGATAAAGATAATGTTATCGATGCCGAGCACTATCTCGAGCAAGGTCAGCGTGAGAAGACCGATCCAGGCCTGCGGGTCAGAGAGCCATTCCATTGCGAACCATAGCGCGAAGAGCGCCGCCTGCCGATTCTCCTATTAACTAACAGCGAATAACCAAAACCCCGCCGCAAAGCCGTCCGCCGTCCCCCATACAAAAAAAGCGCGGGGCCATTGCTGGTCCCGCTAAAAGCTGACGGAAGCGAACGTCAAGTTTAAGTGTTTTAAGTGACTCCCGAGCTTGGCACTGTATTTAGCAGCCGCTGTGGCCAACGCGGCGTGCGGCGCGAAAAAAGCGCGCAAAGCTCTCCTAAAGCGAGAGCCCGGTGCGCTTGAAGATGCGCAGGAGCCGTTGTGCGTCGGTCGGATCCTCCGAGAACGCATCCGCGCTCAGCGGCCGATCGAGATAGGCGGAGTATCCCGGGAGCGCCTGGACCGAGGGATCGTCCAGGTTTTCAAAGCCCATCGAGAATTCGGCAAACGATCTTTCCTCCTCGTCCCCGGCCAGGAGCTTGATTACATCGCGATGCCGCGGATCGCGCTGAATCCGCTCGAAGAGCCGGTCCACCTTGTCCTTCTGCCCCTCGAGCAATTGCATGAACTTCCCATCCTTGTAGAGGAGCAGCCCGGTGATCCCGGCCGCCGTGTTATTGCGCCGCGTCACGTTGAGCAGGCCGCGTAGCTGCTCCGTGTTGAACGGATGCTTCGCGATGCTGACGTAAATGAGGAAACTCGTCCCGTCCTTCGTCGGCTCGTTTTCTTTCGCAAATGTCATCGGGAAAATCGGAGACCGCGTCGCGATCGGGTCGCAACCTATCGCATTCTCACTTCGGCGCGAGAGAATGGCCACGCGCCGCTCCATCGCCGTGGGCGCGGGCGCTTCGCATTCGCCCGGCGTGTTTCGCCGCGCTCAGCCGGAAGCGGCCATCACCGAGCCGCGCGTTCCAGCTTGGCCAGGTCCAGCTTCTCCATCTGCCAGAGCGCACCCGTGACGCGCTGCACGCGCGCGGGATCTCCGCCCCGCAGCCAATCCCACACCTTGCCCGGCACGATCTGCCACGGCATCCCCAAACTTATCCTTCAGCCAGCCGCACTGGATCTGCTCGCCCCCATCCGCCGCCAGCTTCTCCCAGTAGTGATCGCGTATTCGAGTGTGCCCATGAACGCGTTCGCCACGCGTCATGCACCTTCCCGCGCGCCGCGCCGCTCGTCATCCTGCGCGCGATCGTTTCCCGTTCGCTCGTTGAGGGAGCCGGATTGAAAATGAAGGGGCTAACCTACCGACGTTTCTGCTTTGTTCCGGTGACGCATCGAAGTGGCGGAATCGAGCAACCATGCCGGCGCGGCTTTCCGATTAGGTAATTATGAATCCAAACGATAAAGACATTAATGCAGATCCCATCTCAGGCGCTCCAGGCTCCCACCCAGTCGGCACCGGCGTCGGCGCAGCGAGCGGCGGAGCGACTGGCGCAGCGATCGGCTCGGCCGCCGGCCCCGTTGGAACCGTGGCAGGAGCTGTGATCGGAGCAGTCGTCGGCGGTCTCGCTGGCAAAGGCGTGGCCGAGATGATCGACCCCACCGCGGAAGACGCCTATTGGCGTGATAACTACAGCAAAGAAACCTACGCGAAAAGCGGCCTTGGTTATGATGAATACGAGCCGGCTTATCGCACCGGTTACACCGGCTACGGTAAGCACGCCGGCAAAAAATGGGACGACGTGGAGAACGATCTCCAGCGCGACTACGAGCAGGTCAAAGGCAACTCCAGTCTTGCATGGTCTGACGCGAAACACGCGACTAAAGCAGCTTGGCACAAGGTCGAGCGCGCGCTGCCCGGCGACGCCGACGGCGACGGCCGGTAAGCGAATCGACTAGGGAATTCACGGGCCCGCGAACTGCAAGGTTCGCGGGCCTTTTTGTTCTCGCGGGAGAGCCGCACGGCTCTCGCAAAGTCATCGGCTAGCACGAACGCAAACTTGCTGTTCCCGCGCCGTAGGCAGACAACGATTTCGTGAGCGCGACAGTCGAAAGAATTCTGGAGCAGGTGAGGGTTCTGTCGCTGGGTGAGCAGGAAGAACTCTGGAAGTTGCTCGCGGATGGCCAGGGCAAAAACGTCGACGAATGGGAGAAGCAGGTCGCAGCCGACTCGGCTTCAGGCAAGCTGGATCATTTGCTCGCGGAATTAACGGAAGACATCGCGGCGGGACGAGTGAAGCCGATATGAGTGTCGTCACCATTTCCCAGTCCGACTCGATTGCCGCGACCTTGCAGAGTCGTGCGGAAGGCGCGGGTCTCGCCTCCACCGAAGAATACCTGCTGGCCCTGGTGCGCGCCGATTGCGAGCAGGCAGAGCTAGAGTGGCTCCTCGAGGCCCGGCTCGATGGTCCCTTTGCCCCGCTGGGGACTGAGTGGAAACAGGAAGTGCGCGCCGCGGCCGAGCCTCGTGGTTGAACTCCGCCTGGAGCGCCACCCGGCGGTCGTCGAGCAGGACCTGCCGGCGACTTCGCGTCGGGCAACCGCTGCCGGTGACGAAACGTCCCTGCGCATTCTTTGGAATAAGAAAATGCTTGCGCTGGCCAGCCTTTTGCTGCTTTCTATCTTCATATCCCCCCCAAGCCTTCGGGTGAGGGGTGCGAGGCCGCTGGAGAAATCCTGCGGCTTCTGCTTTTTATGGCCCTGACGACCAACGTCTACGTTGACGCATTCAATCTTTACTACGGCTGCCTTCGCAAGACTCCCTACCGCTGGCTGAATTTGGCTGAGCTTTGCGCGAAGATGCTGCCCCCGAACAAGATTAATCGGATTCGATACTTCACCGCCTTGGTCACGCCGCGACCGACCGATCCGCAGCAGCGCAACCGGCAGGAAATCTACATTCGTGCGCTTCGCACGCTTCCGAATCTGAGCGTTCACACCGGTCGCTATCTCGCCAGCAAGGTGCGAATGAAGCGGGCCGATGGCTTCGGCACGGTCGAGGTTCTGAAATCAGAAGAAAAGGGATCCGACGTGAATCTGGCGAGCTTTCTCCTGATCGACGCTTACCAAAGCGACTGTGACATTGCCGTGATCATTTCAAATGATTCGGATCTCGTCTTCCCGATCGAGCACATCAAACAGCGGATCGGAAAAGTTATTGGCATTCTTAATCCGCGTCAGCGCCCGAGCCGTGAATTGCTTCCGTTAGCCAATTTTTACAAGCCGATCCGGGCAAGCGTCCTTGCGGCCTGCCAGTTTCCCGATTCGCTAACCGACTCCCACGGCGAATTCCACAAGCCGCCGAGTTGGTGAGACCGGGCAACACAACCGCTCGCTGGAACCAAATGCGGCAAGCCGATTCTTTCAAGAGCGCCCTATACGTGATTCACGTATAGGCGCCCCTTCCCCCAAATAACCAATCCCCATTAACGGATAACCCGGACACAGTCCGCTCGGGTTGTCCTTGTCAGATAGCAACGGATTCTGGCTCCCTCCGCGGCTGTGGAACTCGACGACATCTTTGGCTGCGACTGGGGAGCATACGCGACTCGCGGGTTGCATCTGGCGACTCGCCGGATGCTCTTGCTCTTAATTTGGCGGTATTCATCGCGGCGGAAAAAAGCGACGCCTCGTCTGGAAGGTGAATGGATTGAAAACTCGACCGCTTAAAGCGGTCGAGTTCAATTCTGCCAAGTCTGCCGAAGGGGAAGGGAATAAGACTCTGGCGGCGGGAATCGTCACATCTTGACTCATCGTCCATAGACTGATGGTCCGTGCCCCGGTGAGATTCCGGGATGCAAACGCATCTTCCCCGGGCGCTGCGGGCATTCGGTCTGAATGTCCGCAAAAATCGAGAGGCCAGCGGCCTTACCCAGGAACGCGCGCGGGCGGGAAAGTAAATCTTGAACTGACATACATTGGCGGGATCGGGGTTCGGTGATTGAACCCTCGAGGCGACGACAAGCACCACTGCAAGACTGATGTCGTTAAGCGAGAACGCGCCGAACGCGGGCGTTCTGGGCAGATGTGCAAGGCAGTTCGCTGCTATACGTGAATCACGTATAGCATCGATCAGCGCCTTGGACTTCTGAGGCCGGGCGCGATTGTCGTCGCCTTGGGAATATAGCAATGCACGGGTGGAGACTTGACCGCTTAAAGTGGTCGAGTCTCAAATCTACAGAATGGGAAGAGGTGGGCGGGCAAGGGGTGACTGGGAGAGTAGGTGGCCGAGGGGAGCGGGAGGGCGAGGGGCAGAACTCTAGCGGCGGAAGTCGTCACGACTTGACTGATCGTCCATAGACTGATCGTCCAAATCCCGGTGTAGCTCGGGGATGCAAGCACATCTGCCGCGCGCGCTGCGCGCGTTTGGGTTGAATGTCCGGTGGACCAACTCGCGGCCGGCCAGTTTCCTGATTCGCTAATCCACGCCCATGGCGAGTTCCACAAGCCGCCGACTTGGTGAGACCGGGCAACACAACCGCGCGCTGAAACCAAATGCGGCAAGCCGATCCTTTCAAGAGCGTCCTATACGTGATTCACGTATAGGACGCCCTTTCCCCAAATAACAATCCCCATTAACGGATAACCCGGACGCAGTCCGCTCGGGTTGTCCTGGTCAACGGCAACGGATTTTGTTTCACTCCGCGGCGGTGGAACTCGACGACATCATCAGTTATCACGACCTCGTTTCGGAGGAGAAAGCGGCGCTGCAGAAGGGAATGAACTTTGGCGTCGGCAAAAAAATACTCCGTTTTCCTGATGTCCCTGCGCGAGAACGCCCCTTATGCCGACGCGCTCGACGCGGTCACCGGCATGCTGATGTATGAAGGCCACGACGAGCCGCAGCGCAAAGGCGGTCCGAATCCGAAGGAGATCGATCAACCGCTGACGACGCCGAGAGGATCGTGGACGGAGAACGGAAAATTCTTCCGAGCCGCAATGATTTCAAAGGCGGCCTCCGCGAGAAGCCGGAACTCATCAAGGTCTACGAGAAGATTTCGGGAGGCATCTGGAGCTACAAAGACTTTTCGAGCTGATCGACGCGAACATCATGCCCGCGGGTGGGCGCAAGGTGTTCAAGTTCTCGCTCAAGCCGGTGGAGAAGAAATCATTTGGGCGAGTCGTCGAACTTCCGCACAACCGACTGATCCCAACATCGGTGAAAGTTGAAGTCTGGCGCCGCGACCGTGGCCAGTGCGTCGAATGCGGTTCAACCAAGAATCTGCATTTCGATCACGACATCCCATTTTCAAGGGGCGGCAGCAGCTTGACCGCGGCCAACGTTCGATTGCTCTGCGCAAAACATAATCTCGAGAAATCAGACAAGATCATGTCGATTGCTCCCTGGGTCTGCGCCGGGTCTGCAGTCGCTCCACATCTTCATCGCTTCACCGCCTGAGCCGAGCGCCGTCCAACCGCAAGGCGCTCGCGAGTTCTCCTTTGTTGTCAGACGAAAATGTCAAAGTGTTTAGGGCGTGTTGCTCAAAAGGTGCATGGCGAAGGCAGATTTCTCGTCGTTAGGCAAGAGTGAAGCCTGGTGAGGAGGGAAGCTTCGATCGCAGGAAGGAAAAGAAG
>JALYOR010000049.1 GCA_030856765.1 Verrucomicrobiota bacterium
TTTCTTTGCCGAGCGGCGCAGATTTCTTTGCCAAGCCGGAGCGTTCGCGTCTAAGGTTGCGGCCCTCTACGCATGCCTGAGCTCAAGATTTTCTCCGGGTCCGCCAATCGCGAATTAGCCCAACGTATTTGCAGCGGCATCGGCGTGCCTCTGGGCGCCGCGACGCTGAGTTCGTTCCCGGACGGCGAGACCTACGTCAAAATCGAGGAGAACATTCGCGGCCGCGATGTCTTCATCGTGCAGCCGACCTGCCCGCCGGTGAACGAGCACATGATGGAGTTGCTCATCATGGTGGACGCGGCGCGTCGCGCCAGCGCCGACCGCATCACGGCGGTTATCCCGTTTTTTGGGTATGCCCGCCAGGATCGCAAGGACAAGCCGCGCGTGCCGATTACGGCCAAGCTGGTCGCCAATCTCCTCTGCGCCGCAGGCGTGGATCGCGTTCTGACGATGGATCTGCACGCGCAGCAGGTGCAGGGATTTTTTGATATCCCGGTGGATCATCTTTACTCGCTGCCGGTTTTGATTCCCCATCTGCGGGAAAAATTCACGCGCAAGATGGTCGTGGTGTCGCCGGATGTGGGGGGATTAAAAATGGCGAGTGCCTACTCCCAGGCGCTACGCTGCAACCTCGCGATCGTGGCCAAGCAGCGCAAAAGCGCCACCGAGACCGAAGCACAGTATTTGATCGGCGAGGTGGAGGGTTGCGATGTGCTGCTGGTCGATGATCTCACCGAGACGGCTGGCACTCTCACTTCGGCCGCGACGTTGCTGAAAAAGAACGGCGCGCTCGATATCTATGCCGGGGTGGCCCATGCGGTCCTGGCCGACATTGCGGTTGAGCGGTTGCAAAAGTCCGAAATTAAGGAATTAATTACGACCAACAGCACGCCTGTCCGCACCGTGGAGGGTTTTACCATCACGGTGCTTTGTGTCTCTGAGCTGCTCGGGGAAAGCATCAAGAGGATTCATAACGACGAATCCGTTTCCTCGCTCTTCAAGATCGACAACGGCGCGCACTAGCAAACAGACACCATGGCCAAACAAGTAAAACTCTCCGCGACGCGTCGCACCGGCATTGGCCGGTCGGCCGTGCGCAAACTCAAAGCGCAGGGCTCCGTGCCGGCGATCATCTACGGCGGCAAGAACGAGCCGGAACCGTTGCAGGTCTCGCGCCGCGACATTTCCCTCATGCTCAGCCACGCCTCGGGCGAGAACATTCTGGTGGAGCTCGAGATCGATGGCGAAAAGGGCAGCCGGGTCGCGCTGATGCAGGAGGTGCAACATGCCCCGTTGGGTGGCGAAATCCTGCACGTCGATTTTCACGCCATCTCGATGGATGAAGTGATCGAGGCGGAAGTGCCGCTCGAGCCGATTGGGATTCCTGAGGGCGTGAAGACCTTTGGCGGCCTACTGGAGCAAAACGTCCGTTCGCTGGAAATCGAATGTCTGCCGAAGGATCTCCCCGATGTCATCACGGTCGACGTTTCGCATCTTGTCATCGGTGACTCGATTCATGTGCGTGAGATTCCGTTGCCGGAAGGCGTCACGACCAGCGTACCGCCCGACCTGACCGCATTCTCGGTCCTCGCGCCGAAGGTGGAAGAGGAGCCGGTCGCGGCGGCCACCGAAGCTGCGGCCGCGCCGGAAGTGATCACGGCGAAGAAGGAAGAGCCGGAAGGCACTGCGCCCGCCAAGGAGAAGGACTCCAAAAAGTAATTGTCCGCGCCTCGTGCCGGAGCGGACGTGAACTCAGCTCGGATTCGACTGGTCGCGGGTCTCGGAAATCCGGGCCGCGAATACCAGCGAACGCGTCACAACGTCGGCTTCATGGTGCTCGATCGGCTGGCGGCCGATGCGCGGATCGCGTGGGATTATTCGGAGAAATGGAAAGCCGGCTGGGCGAAGAACGACGTGATCTGGGTCAAGCCGGCGACGTTCATGAATCGCAGCGGAGAAGCCGTCGCCGCGATTGCCAATTTCTACAAGATTGCCGCCGAGGAGGTGCTCGTGGTGCTTGATGACCTCGCTTTGCCGCTCGGGCGGCTCCGGATTCGGACCGATGGCAGCTCGGGCGGGCAGAACGGGCTCGAGTCCGTCCTCGCGCATTTCGGGACTGATGCGGTCCCGCGGTTACGAGTCGGGATCGGCGCCGCGCCCACCCGCGGCGCAGTGGATTACGTCCTCGGCCGATTTTTTGAAGAAGAGCAGCCGATCCTTGATGCGACCATCAAACGCGCCGCCGAAGCGGTGAAGTGCGCGGTCGACAAAGGGCCGATTGCTGCGATGAATCTTTTCAACCAACCACCTCAAGAATTATGAAGAATCGTTATGAAGCGTTGATCGTGCTCAACACGCAGGGCAAGGATGACACTGTGAAGGATATCGTGGACCGCCTCGAATCCGAATTTCAAAAAGAAGGCGCCCAGGTCGAGCAGGTCCAGAAGATGGACAAGCGGCAGTTTTCCTATGTCGCGGGTGAACTCGACGCCGGTTTCTACGTCAATTTCATCTTCCACGCCGACCCTCAGCTCATCACCAAGCTCCGCTCGAAGTTCAAGCTCGACCCGGAAGTCTACCGCCAGCATTACCAGAAGCTGCGCGAGAAAAAAGAGCAGCCGGCAAAAAAGGAAGTCGCAGCCGAGAAGTAGATTCGGTAGAACGGGCGCATGGCCAATCTCAACAAAGTCCTCCTGATGGGCAATCTGACCCGTGACCCCGAAGTGCGTTACACGCCCAAGGGCACGGCGGTTGCCGAACTCGGCATCGCGGTTAACCGCATCTACTCCGGAGAGAACGGGGAGAAACGCGAGGAAGTGACGTTTGTCGACGTGACGGTGTGGGGACGGACGGCGGAAAACGTCGGCGAATATCTCAAAAAGGGGCGTCCAGTTTTCATCGAAGGGCGTTTGCAACTCGATTCCTGGGAAGACAAGCAATCAGGCCAGAAGCGCAACAAGCTCAAGGTCGTGGCGGACAACGTGCAATTTCTCGGCTCGCCGCGCGGCGCAGGTGGCGCTCCCGACGAGGGTGGTGGTGGCGACGAAGGTCCACGCTCCCGCCCGAGCGGAGAAGGTCGCAGCGCAGCGCCTCCTAGAAACGCTCCGCCGTCCGCGCCGGACGACGACGATATTCCGTTTTGATTCGAGCAATGCCCGAAAATGGTTGCCGGGCCGTCCTGCTCCCCGCTACAGTGTCCGGTCATGGCATCTACGTATTCGGTCACTGAGGCGCAGGCCGCCCTGCCCGCACTGCTGAAGAAGGCGCACGGCGAGTTGATCGTGGTGACGCGAAGGGAAAAGGCGGTAGCATATATCGTCTCGGCCGAGAGGATGGCCGGGATTGCCGAGACCTTGGAACTCATGGCCGACCCAGAAGCGATGGAGGCGGTCCGCCGGGCGCGTCGTGGGAAGGGTAAATATTTCCCGCTCACGGCGCTCGATGAAGATTGAAATCGAGCAACAGGTTCGGGACTTCGGCGGCTCTCTCGCGCCTCAGCCGCGGCGCCTGATTCGCGACGCGCTTCTCAGGCTCGGCAAAGAAAAAGGAGATATCCGCGCGCTCGAAGGCGAGTTGGAAGGCTTCTACCGACTCCGGGTCGGCCGTTATCGGATCATTTTTAGTTTTCGACGAGCAGGGCGAACACGTGCGATCCGCTGCGTCTATGCGGCCCATCGCACTTTAGTGTATGAGGTCTTCGCCCAAGAATTCCACGACTTTTTGGAAGGATGAACAGCACGGAAGCCTGCATCGCGCTCAACATGGTCGCCGGGATGGGGCCGGTGCGATTGCGCAGGTTGCTGGAGGTTTTCGAAACGCCCGAGCGGATCCTGGCGGCGAAACGAAGTGAACTTCGGAGCGTCGACGGGATCGGCAACGAGGTTGCGGAGCAGATCGCAGGTTGGGAAAGTACGGTCGACCTTGCGGCGGAACTCGAGCGCGTCCGGGATTTCGGTGCGGAGGTCATCACGGCGCAGTCGCCAGTTTACCCGCGACAACTGCGCGAGATCCATGCGCCACCCATCGTGCTTTACGTTTGGGGCGAAATCGTAGAGCGCGATCAGCATGCGATCGGGGTTATCGGATCGCGGCGCACCAGCCATTACGGGGCCGAGTGTGCGAAGAAGCTCTCCTACCAGCTCGCCTACTCTGCCCTCACCGTCATCAGCGGCCTGGCGCGCGGGATCGATACCGCCGCGCATCAAGGCGCGCTCGCCGCCAAAGGCCGAACCATCGCGGTGATCGGCTCAGGGCTGACGAAGCTCTACCCTCCAGAAAACGCCGCTCTCGCCGACAAGATCCGCAGCGGCAACGGCGCGGTCGTTTCCGAATTCTCGATGGCAGTCGAACCGGATCGCCAGACCTTCCCGATGCGCAACCGGATAATCAGCGGCTGGAGTCACGGCATTCTGGTGGTGGAGGCGGGGTTGAACAGCGGGGCGCTCATTACCGCCTCGCAGGCGATCGAGCAGGGGCGATCCGTTTACGCCGTGCCGGGTCACATTATCACCCCGACCGCCCACGGATCCAACCGGCTCATCCAGCAAGGCGCCAAATTGGTCATGGATGCCGGGGACATTCTCGACGATCTCCAGATTCTTCTCCCCGAGAAACAGAAGCTGCCGGAAACCGCCGCTCGGCCTTTGCCGGAATTAACCGCCGACGAGCGTCTGGTTTATGACGCCATCCTCCCGACCGAGACGCCAATCGATCAGATTGCCGCCACCAGCGAGCTGCCGGCCGCGACCGTCTCTTCGGTCCTGTTGCGCCTGGAATTGAAGCGGCTCGTAAAGCAGTTGCCGGGGAAATATTTCGTGAAGCTATCGTAGGTGCGCGCACCCCCCGTGCTCCTGCTCTAACTTGCAAACCCGGCCAACGAGGTCTAGTTGGCAACCCTTCATGGCTAAAACCCTCATCATTGCCGAGAAACCGAGCGTCGCGCAGGACATCGCGCGCGTGCTTGGCAAGATCCCCAAGAAAGGCAACCACTTCGAGAACGACGAATACGTCGTTTCCTCCGCGGTCGGCCACGTCGCCGAGCTCTTGATGCCCGAAGACATCGACAAGAAGAAGTTCGGTTTCTGGCGGTTGGAGACGCTCCCGATCATCCCGGAAAAGTTTGAGCTCAAGCCAAGCGAAGATTCGAAAGGAAAGTTTGCCTCCCTCAAGAAATTGATCGCGCGCAAGGACATCGGCGAAGTCGTTAACGCTTGCGACGCCGGCCGCGAAGGCGAGCTCATTTTCACCTATCTCTGCCAACTGGCGAAGAACAAGCACCCGGTCAAACGCCTCTGGTTGCAATCGATGACGCCGCAAGCGATCCGTGATGGTTTTCAACATCTGCGAGATGGCGCGGAGATGCAGGGCCTGGCCGACGCCGCTCGCTCCCGCAGCGAGAGCGACTGGCTTATCGGGATCAACGGCACGCGCGCGATCACCAAGCGCATGTTTGGTTCGCGTGCCGGCAACGTGGCCTCGGTTGGCCGTGTGCAGACTCCGACTCTCGCCATGGTTTACGCGCGCGAGCTCGAGATTCGCAATTTCAACCCGCGCGATTACTGGCGCGTGACCGGCAAGTTTGAGATCGCGAAAGGCACCTACGAAGGCACCTATCAGCGTCCCGATTTCAAAAAGAACGACGATGAACACGACCGCGTCGACCGCCTTTGGGACCAGGCCGCCGCGGAAGCGGTGGTGGCCGGCTGTCAGGGCCAGCCGATGGCCGAGGTTTCCGAGGAAAAGAAAAGCAGTACGCAGATAGCGCCGCGGCTTTACGACCTCACCACCCTGCAGCGCGAGGCGAACGGTCGCTTTGGTTTCTCGGCCAAGCGCACCTTGCAGATCGCGCAGGCTCTTTACGAAAAGCACAAGATGCTGACCTACCCGCGGACTGATTCGCGGGCGCTGCCGGAAGATTATCTCCCGGTCGTTAGGCAAACGCTCGGCAATCTCGGCGCTCCGCTGCAAACCCACGCGCAGAAGGTGCTTGAGAACGACTGGGTTAAGTTCAACAAACGCATCTTCAACAACGCGCAGATCAGCGATCACTTCGCGATAATCCCCACCACATCCGAGGCGAAAAACCTCGACGACGCCGAAGCGAAGATCTTCGACATGGTGGCGCGGCGTTTCGTCGCGGTTTTTTATCCGGCCGCGGAGTTCGACATCACCACCCGCTTCAGCCGGGTCGGCGAGCATAAGTTTAAGACCGAAGGCAAAGTGCTGACTGCGCCGGGCTGGCTGGCGGTTTACGGCAAGACGACCGTCGAGGGAGGCTCGGAGAAAGACAAAGCCGCGCTGCCGGCAATGAGTGCGGAAGACAAAAGTCAGGCGAAAACGCGCGAAGTCGCGCTCCACAGCGAAGCGACCAAGCCGCCGCCGCGTTACACCGAAGCGACGTTGCTCTCCGCCATGGAAACCGCGGGCAAATTCGTTGAGGACGAGGACGCCAAGGAGGCGATGAAAGAACGCGGCCTCGGCACGCCCGCTACTCGCGCGGATACGATCGACGGGTTGATTTACCAAAAATACATGGACCGCCAGCAGCGCGAACTGGTCCCGACGGCGAAGGCCGAACAGCTGATCGAATTTCTCCAAGCGGTGAAGGCGACCGATATCACGAGCCCGGCGATGACCGGCGAATGGGAACACGAACTGCGCCTGATGGAGCAGGGGAAATGTTCGCGCGAAAAGTTCATGGCCGAAATCGTCGAAGAGACGAAAGGCCTCGTCGAGCGCGTCAAAGGCTTCGAGGAAGACGATTCGGTCGCGCGTGTGACCGACATCATTTCGCCAACGGACAAAAAGCCGCTGCGCGAGACCTTGCGGGGTTATAAATCGGAAGACGGCGAGCTCATGATCTACAAGGTCATCGGCGGCCGCAAAATGTCGGAAGACGAAATCCGCGAACTCGTCCAGGCGGGGGCGGTTGGTCCGCTTGACGGATTCATTTCGGCCAAGACGCGGGCGAGTTTTCCGGCCGTGCTCAAGCTCGCGAAAGACGAGAAGACTGGGAAACTGAAAGCCGAATACGACTTTGGCGAAAAGCCCGACGTCAACGCGATGGAACCATTTTGGACGGATCCCGCGACCGGCGCACAACTCTGCGAGTCCGGTTCCAATTACGTCCTGCGCGAACGCGAGGGCGACGAATGGAAACAGGCCTTCCGCGTCGGCCGGCTGATGTGCAAGAAAGAGATCACGCACGAGCAGGCGGTGCAGTTGGCGGAGAAGGGTAAGACGGATTTAATCAAGGGATTCACCTCAAAGAAGGGCCGGCCTTTTGATGCCTTCCTCTTGCGTCAGGGTGCGCGGATTGCCTGGGAGTTTCCGCCGCGGGAAGCGAAGAAGGACAAGGATGGCAAGCCGGTCGCGCGCAAGGCCAAGCCGCAGGTCGATCTTTCGAAGGCGAAAGTGGTCGGCGAAAGCAAACTGCATCACGGCGAACTGGTCGAAGCCGACGGTGCCTACTACGTGCGCAAACCCGATCAGGACAACCGCGCGGTCTTCAAGCTGACCAAGACGCTTTGCGAACACGAGATCACGACCGAGGAAGTGAAGGAGCTGCTCGCCCAGGGCCGCTCGCCTCTGATCGAGAATTTCGTTTCCAAGCGCGGCAACAAATTCTCTGCCTACCTCGTGCTCTCGCCAAAAAAGGACAAGGCGGAATTCGAATTTCCGTCTCGTTAGGCGAAACGAACTCCTCGTTTTTCGTTAGGCGGATATCCTGCGCGCGCGAAAAATTTTACGCAAGAGTGCGGATTGTGGCGGAGAACCATTGACGCTACAACTAATAGTGTGTTACCCACAAGAACGACACTATGCGTTGTCCAAAGTGCGGATGCAGGGATGACAAGGTCATCGATTCTCGACAGTCCCGGGATGGCTCCAGCATTCGCCGACGCCGGGTCTGCTTGCAGTGTGAATTTCGTTACACCACCTACGAAGAAATCGAGCGAACGGATTTGCGTGTGGTCAAACGTGATCGCACCCATGAAATCTTCGACCGTCGCGAGCTCGCTAACAGCATCGCGAAAGCCTGCGAAAAGCGTTCGATCAGCCTCATGACCCTCGAACAGACCGTCGACGACATCGTGCGCGAACTCGAAACCAGCGGGCGTGAAATCTCGACCGGCGCGATCGGCGACAAGGTGCTCGAGAAGCTGCGCGAAATCGATGAAGTCGCCTACCTGCGCTACGCGTCGGTCCATCGGCGCTTCGAAGATGTAGAACGCTTTGTCGACGAAATTCACGCCCTCCACCGGCATCCCAAGCCGGATGCGGCACAGCCGGAGCTGTTCAAGGAACCCGTCAATCATGGTCGCGTTTAAAGAAGAATTTCCCTATCTCCGCTCCGATTCCGGACAACTTTTCGAATTCAATCGCGATTGGTTGCACGGCGAGATCAAGCAAGCGGCGGATCGCGCCGGTTATCCGCGTTGGTGGCTGACCGAGCACGTCACGGAAAGCATTGCCTTTTACCTCCGCCTGCGAACGGACGAGTCGGTCGTCGCCTTTAGCCAGCTCAGCCAGACGGTGCGCTATGTTCTGAAGGTGATCGGCTACAAGGAAATCGTCCCGCATTTTCGACCCACACCGCCGCCGATTTCGGTTTCCCTTTATGAAATCGCGGAGGCCGCCGGCGCCGGGTATGAACTCGCTTTTTTCGATCTGCTCGAAAAGCGCGTCCTCGCGCTGCTCCAAACCGGTGCCACTGGAATGCATTTCTTCGGTCTGCAGCCCGCGATCAAACATCTTCGCGGAGTGAAGATCTGGACCCGTGCCTGCGACGGCTTGCGCGAGGAAGTGACCTGCTTCATCCGGGAAAAAATCTGCAACGGAGCGGAAGTAGTGGAATTGAGCTGTTCAATTCGATGACGATCTTCGAGAAGATCGCCGCCCGCGAAATTTCGGCGAAGATCGTGTTCGAGGATGGCGACGTGCTCGCTTTTCACGATGTCAGCCCGCAGGCCCCGGTGCACGTTCTGATCGTGCCGAAGCGCGTCATCCCGCGATTGGCCGAGACTAATGAATCGGACCAGGCGGTGCTCGGAAAATTGATCCTGACCGCGACGAAGGTGGCGCGCGATCTCGGGATAGACGAAAGCGGCTATCGCGTGGTGATCAACAGCGGCCCGGATGCGGGAGAGAGCGTGCCGCATTTGCATGTCCACTTGTTAGGCAAACGCACGCTGGCCTGGCCGCCCGGTTAGTCCTCCGCTCGCGTCAGATGAGTTTTCAATCGCTGCGTGACGTGACGCTGGCCTGGTGGCGCCAGGCTCGCTGCAAGTGGTTCGTCATCATGACCGTTCTTTGCCTCGGGCTGAGGGAGAACTACCCCTTCTCGAATTTCCCGATGTATTCCTCTTTCTCCCACCACACCTATTTCCTTTACCTGACCGATGCGCGCGGCGACACGATTAAAACGCGGCAACTAGGTCTTTCCAGTTCTGCGTTGAAGAAGATCTTCGACCGCGCCCGTCGCAAGGAACTGGAGCATTTTGAGGGATCCGGCAAGGCGCGCGTGCCGCTGGCCGAGCAAGCCGCGGCGCAGTCGCTTCTCGGTTACCTTGACGGACTGGTGGCGAAGAAGCCGCCCGCGCGGAAGTTGCTGGCTGGTCTGCAGGTTCGCCATGTGCGCGTGAGTCAGAATGCCGATGCGCTCTCGCTGGAGACGCGAACGTTGGCCCAACATCCGTGACGGCACCGCGACCGATTCCGCAGTTTGCGCTCTACGAGCGACTCGTGATACGGGCGCTCTTTGCCTGGCTGGTTTGGCGGGCCACGCCGGGGGCTTTGATCGTGAATGGAATTCCGTCGCCTAACGGCATTACGAGACTGTTCGACCTGCGGTTCCTGCTCGATCCGCAGGTCTTCGCCGTAGCACACACAGTGCTTGGGGTGGCGTTGGTGCTTTTCGTTCTGCGCCTGGTGGTTTGGCTGGCGTTGCCGGTGGCGCTTTTTATCAATGTCGCCGCCAATGCCATCACCAATTCACAGGGTGCGATCCAGCATGCCGTGCAGATCGTTTCTCTTGTCCTGCTGGCCCAGACGGCGGCGCATTTTTTCGGACTTTGGCGGAGGCGGCAGGAGAAGGAGGAGCGCCGATTGCTGGAAGATCGCGCGATCTGGTGGTCGCAGCAGACGATCGTGGCGGTCTATTTCGTCGCCGGCATCACCAAGCTTTTTGTAACCAAGGGCCTCTGGGTTTTCCAGGCGCGCTTTATTGGCGTTTCGGTCGCGAAATCGGCCTACCAATCATTTTACGACACCCTCAATCAGGCCGATCTGGAAAAGCAGCTCGCGGTGGCGCAATTTGCGGCGGCGCACGGCTGGATCATCGCCCTTATCGCCGTGGGCGGACTCTTTCTCGAGCTTGGTTCGCCGCTCATGCTGCTCAATCGCGCCACTGCTGCAACCTTCGGCGCGCTCCTGATCTGCTTCCACCTCGGGCTCGATTACTCGATGCGCCTAACGTTCATCTACAATCAATGGGTATTGCTGATCTTTATGATCAACGTGCCTTACTGGGTCGTGACCGGTGCCAGGAAAATCTTTCGGGCGCGCCCGGTTACATCCCCATGATCTGATAGCCGCCGTCTACGTAAATCACCTGGCCGGTAATCGCGGCCGCGCCGTCGCTGGCGAGAAATAATCCGGTCTGTCCAATCTCGGCCGGATCGCAGCTTCGTCCGAGCGGGGCCTGTTCCTGGTAGTGCTTGAGCATGGCGGAAAATCCGCTGATTCCTCGTGCAGCCAACGTGTTGACCGGCCCGGCGGAAATGCAATTGACCCGGATTTTTTTCTTCC
>JALYOR010000053.1 GCA_030856765.1 Verrucomicrobiota bacterium
AGCGAAACAGCGCATCACCGCGTGGCTGGAAGAGCAAGAGCTGGGACAACGCACAATCAATTACAAGCTGCGCGACTGGCTTTTCTCGCGCCAACGCTATTGGGGCGAACCGTTCCCGATCGTCTGGCGGGAGGGCAAACACGAAGCCATCCCGGAAGCCGAGCTGCCTCTCGTTCCGCCGCCGCTGGATGATTTCAAGCCGACCGGCACCGGCGAACCGCCACTCGCCCGGGCCAAAGAATGGGTCCGCTATTCGGACACCGCCACTCGGGAGCTGAACACCATGCCGCAATGGGCCGGCTCCTGTTGGTACTACCTCCGCTTTTGCGACCCGGGGAACAGCAGGCGCTTCGTCGGAGAAGAGGCGGAACGCTACTGGATGGGCGGCGCGGGCACGCCACCGACGGCGATGCAGGGCGGGGTGGATCTGTATGTTGGCGGCACCGAGCACGCCGTGCTCCATCTGCTTTACGCACGCTTCTGGCACAAAGTGCTTTTCGATCTCGGGCATCTCTCGACCGGGGAGCCGTTCCAGCGACTCGTGAATCAGGGCATCATCCTCGGCGAAGACGGCCGCAAGATGTCGAAGCGCTGGGGCAACGTGATCGATCCCCTCGACGTCATCGCCGAATACGGCGCCGATGCTTTCCGTTGCTATGAGATGTTCATGGGCCCGCTCGAGCAGATGAAGCCCTGGAGTATGACCGGCGTGGAAGGTGTCTCTCGTTTCCTGGCGCGCGTTTGGCGGCTGGTGATGGAGGAAAACCAGGCGGGTGAATGGATGCTCTCCGAGAGCGTGCAGGAGGTCGAGCCGACCCGGGCGCAGCTCAAGGTGATCCACGCCACGATCAAGAAAGTCGGCGAAGATATCGAGGCGCTTTCGTTCAACACCGCCATCGCTCAGATGATGATTTTCGTGAATGAGTTCACTTCCCCTCCGGGGAGCGTCCCCGTCTCGGCGGTGCGCGCGCTGCTCGTGCT
This sequence comes from Verrucomicrobiota bacterium, assembly GCA_030856765.1. GTDB lineage: Bacteria > Verrucomicrobiota > Verrucomicrobiia > Chthoniobacterales > UBA10450 > Palsa-1392. Next base: position 982 of record JALYOR010000053.1, read on the forward strand.
GCTCAACCCTTTTGCCCCGCACCTGACTTCGGAGGTTTGGGAGACATTAGGCACCCGATTTCCCGTCAGCCCTCACGAGATCACGGAACAACCGTGGCCCGAGTACCGAGAAGAGCTTCTGGCCGAGAGCGAGGTGGAAATACCGCTGCAGGTGAACGGCAAGGTGCGCGACCGCGTCACGGTGCCAATCGCTGCGACCAACCCCGAGCTGGAGCAAATCGCCCTAGCCAGTAAGCGCGTGCAGGAGTTCATCGCTGACCTCACCGTGCGCAAGGTGGTCGTGATCCCAAAAAAACTCGTCAACGTCGTCGCCAACTAATAGACCGGACGAATTATGTGGAAGGAATTCAAGGAGTTTGCGGTCAAGGGCAACGCCATCGACCTCGCGGTCGGTGTCATTATCGGGGCAGCGTTTGGGGGTATCGTGGCGTCGCTGGTTAAGGATCTCCTCATGCCGCCGCTGGCGTTGATGACGGGCGGTCTGGACTTTTCCAACAAGTTCATCGTGCTCACGGCCGGGACCAATGGCGCGACGGACTTCGCCACCCCGGCGGCCGCGGAAGCAGCCAAAGCAATTACGCTCAATTACGGGAATTTCATCACGGTGCTGATCAATTTCATCATCGTGGCGTTCTGTATCTTCCTCGTGGTGCGCGCGATGAACAAACTGAAACGGCCCGCGCCCGAAACCGAGCCGACGTCGAAGGATTGCCCGGCCTGCGCCATGACCATCCCGGTAAAAGCAACGCGCTGCCCGCACTGCACCACCGAGCTGGCGGGCGCGCATTAGAGTCGCATCACCCTTCGAGGGGTGCAGATCCAGATACCGTCCTCGCCCTCGTCGGGCCAAGTAACCCCACCAGCCCAAGGCGAAAAAGCAGGCAAAATCCAGCAGCGCCCCTTTTGGATAAAGGCGGGGAATTTCAACCGCAAGCCCGCGCCATCCTGCAGGCTGGCCGCCGGATGATGATGGCCAATGATCCGGATGCGGCCTGTCTCTGCCGCTTCGCAATGCCCGTGCTGGAAAACAAAACCGGGCGTCTCCCAGACAGGCTTGAAAGCAATCGCATGAGCGACATGGCGGTCATGGTTCCCGGCCAGCGCGACGACCTCGCACCGCTTGCGCAGCCGCCCGAGCAGCTCCCTCGCCGCCGCGGTGGAGGCGCGGTTGTGGACCAAATCGCCTACGATGACGAGCTGGCGCGGTCGATATTCCTCCAGTAACTCAACCAGCCGCTCCTCGATCGAGGTCATGCCCCACATCGGCATCAGCCGCCCGGCCGCGCGCTGGCTCAGCTCGTAGCCAAAGTGGAGGTCGGCCACGGCCAACCAGCGTTCTTCTTCGTGAAAAAGCGCCAGACGTCCGTCCAGCAGGACGTGAGGAGCAATGGCGGCGCGGCCGGCGGCGGTGACGGGCATGAGGTGGCGAGGAAATTATCGCTTGCCATCCCCGGCTTCAACCCGTAAGCAGGCGTCTTCAGCCAAATGACAACGCCACTGAGACTTACGCTCGTGGGTGCGCTGGCTCTGCTCTGCGCCAGCTGCGCGATTGAGCAACCGAAGATCACCGCCACCACCAGCGCCCGGAGCCAACGCATCAACAAGGTGCGGACGACCGCCTACACCCACACCGAAGCTGGCGGACCGCGCAACGCTGTCGACAAGAGGCTCTCGGGCAAAAACGTGATGAGCGCGGCGGCCGATTGGTCGCGCTGGCCGCTCGGGACGAAGTTCCGCATCGTTCAGACCGACGAGGTCTTCGAGATCGACGATTACGGCAGCGCCCTCATCGGCACCGGCACGATCGATCTTTACAAGACCAACCGGCTCGGAATGCGGAAATGGGGCGTGCGCTCGGTCGATATCGACGTCCTGGAATGGGGCTCGACCCAGCGCAGTCTGGAAGTGCTCGCGCCGCGCAAAGGGAATCGCCGCGTCCGGCAAATGATCCTCGCCCTTTCCAAGAACTCCCAGATCACCCGCCCCTTCTAAGCGCGGAGTTTCTTTTGACAGCGGCGGCCCCCGTCGCACCTTCCGCGGATGAAAATCTTTGTCGTCGGCGGGGCCGGATATATCGGGAGCATCTGCGTCGAGCTGCTGCTCGATGAAGGCCACGAGGTCATCGTCTTCGACAACTTGACCGAGGGCCACCGGCTCGCGGTCGATGAGCGGGCGGCCTTTATCGGCGGTGATCTCGCGCGGCGGGAGGAAATCAGCCGCGCACTCCAGGAGACGAAGCCGGAAGCCGTCATGCACTTCGCCGCCAATGCGCTCGTCGGCGAGTCGATGCAGAATCCTTCGAAGTATTTCCGCAACAACGTCGCCTCCGGGATCAACCTGCTCGACGCCATGCTGGAGGCAGGCGTCAACCGCATCGTCTTTTCCTCCACCTGCGCCACCTTCGGCCCGCCGGAAAGGGTGCCGATCGACGAGACGCTCCCGCAGCGTCCGATCAATCCCTACGGCGAATCGAAGCTCATGTTTGAGAAGATTCTCCGTTGGTACGACGAGATCCATGGATTGAAGTTCGTCGCGCTACGTTATTTTAACGCCGCCGGCGCGACCGAGAAGTTCGGTGAAGATCACCGCGTTGAGACGCATCTCATACCGAACGTCCTCAAAGTCGCGCTCGGCCAAAAGCCGCAGGTGGAGATCTACGGAACCGATTACGAAACGCCCGACGGCACCTGCATTCGCGACTACATCCACATCCTCGATCTATCCCGCGCGCACATCCTCGCCCTCGGGGCGCGGGAGAGCGCCTTTTACAACCTCGGCACCGGCGGCGGCGCGAGCGTGCGCGAAGTGATCGACATCTGCCGCGAAGTGACCGGCAAAGGCATTCCAGTGGTCGAAAAACCGCGCCGTCCCGGGGATCCGCCGCGTTTAATTGCTGCCTCGGCTAGGATTAAAGAGGAACTGGGCTGGACGCCCAAATTCGAAAACCTGCGCGCCATCATCGAAAGCGCGTGGCGCTGGCACCTCAAGTTCCCGAACGGCTACGGCGACTAACGACCGATCGCTCCTCGCGGTGTTGCGAGACTCCGTCGTTGACTCCTGCCAACCGCACCCGCCGGGGTCAGCGCCCCCGGCTACAAGAAAACGCCCGCGGACACACGGTCCGCGGGCGCTTCAAATTATCGATCGATCGATTGCGACTCGTTAGGGAGTCGTGGTCGTCGTCGTGGTCGTTTCTTTCTTGTAGTAAGTGATCGGCTTCTCCAGCGTCACTTTGGTCACGACCATGCGGTCGCCTTCCTTGGTGTAGGTGTAGCGCACCGGCATGTCGGCCTTCAACATCGAGAGCTCGACCGGGCTGCCTTCCGAATCCACCACGGTGGTCTGCTTGGTGTAGTAGTACTTCACCGGCTCCGCCGCGGCTTCCGTGCGCATGGCGATGTATTCCGAGCCAGGCGTGAAGGTCGTGATCGTTCCGGTGCCGTCCATCGTGCTCGTGCTGGTGCTGGCGCTCACGCCCGCTCCGCCGGCGGTCACGCTGGTGGTGGTGCTGGTTTCCTGCGCGAAAGCGGTGCCGAGCGTAAATGCGCAGGCGGCTCCGACTGCCAATAATTTTGTGAATCTGTTTTGTTTCATGTTTGTCCTTTGGTTTGGTTGAACGGATGATCTCCGTCGTGTTTCAATCCGACTCGTCCCAGCCGTTATCTATTCACCCCCACTTCGTAAAGAGACCGATGCGCGGTTGCATGGCGGGGTGACATCCAGCTGTATCCTTCACTGATGCAATCACTTCCCGGTTTTAGAGATTTTTTACCTGACGACTGCGCCTTTCGAAACGCGATCTTTTCCCGTTGGCGCGAGGTCTGCCGGCAATACGGCTTCGTCGAATGGGATGCCCCTCTCCTGGAGCCGACCGAGCTTTATACCAAGAAGAGCGGACCCGAGATCGTGGGGCAGCTTTTTAATTTCACCGACAAGGGCGACCGCGAAGTCGCGCTGCGTCCCGAACTTACTCCCTCGCTCGCGCGCGTCGTCGCGGCGAACGAGCGGGCCTTTCGCAAACCGCTCAAATGGTTCTCCATCCCGCAATGCTTCCGCTACGAGAAACAACAGCGCGGCCGCCTCCGCGAACATTACCAGCTCAACTGCGATCTGATCGGCGACGCGTCGTTAGGTGCGGATGTGGAAGTGATCGCGCTCGCGATCGATTTACTGCGCGGCTTTGGCTTTGCCCCTAACGACTTCGTCGTTCGCCTCAGCGATCGGGAGTTCTGGACCGACCTCCTGCAGGCGAAGGATGTGCCTAGCGAGCGCTGGGGCGCACTGCTTCAGGTCATCGACAAGAGCGAACGAGAAGCGCGTGAGAAGACGGCCGAGCACCTCGGCGCCCTTGCCGGGCCGGTTTTCGAAGTGCTCGACGGCGGCGGGAAAAGCGAGAAACTTGAAACCATTGTGCAGGAGCTCGGCCGACGCGGCTTGGCCGATTACGTGAAAGTCGATCTCTCGATCGTGCGCGGATTGGCCTATTACACCGGCGTCGTCTTCGAGGTTTTCGATCGCTCGGGGAAATTCCGCGCCATCGCCGGCGGCGGCCGCTATGACAATCTCATTCACCAACTCAGCGACGGAGCCGTCTCGTTACCGGCGGTCGGCTTCGCGATGGGCGATGTCGTTCTCGGCGAACTGATCGCAGCCGTGCCGGCGGCAAAGGAACGCATGGCCGAATCCGTTAGGCAGACTAACGACGTCGACCTCTATCTCGTCATGGCCAAGGAAGAGAAGCGGGAGAACGCGCTCGCCCAACTGCAACAGCTCCGCGAAGCCGGTTGGCGGGTCGATTACCCGCTCGCCGCTGCGAAAGTGGGCAAGCAATTCCAAACCGCCGAAGCCCTCGGCGCAAAGATCACGTTGCTCTACGGCGACGAATGGCCGGCGGTAAAAGTGAAAACGCTCGCCACCCGCGAAGAAGTGCTCGTCCCGCACGAGGATCTGATCGCCCACCTAAAAAGCCAATTCGCCGTCTGACCGGGACGACAAGCGCGCCAAGCTCTTGTTGTCATCCCGATCCGCCGCAGGACGGAGAGGGACCTCCCAATTGCAATCCAGACGCTCGGGTTAAAAGGACGCGCATCTTGCCACAGCGAGATCCCTCTCCGCGCTTCGCCGGATCGGGATGACAAGACAAAAGCAGGCGCCGGCACCAGCGCCCCCACATCCCCACTCCACAACCAACTTGCGCCTTTCTCCCCATCGCCCAAACTGACGGCTCGCCACATGTATCGCACTCATCATTGTAGGGCCCTCCGTGCCGCCCACATCGGCGAGCAGGTCTCGCTTGCCGGCTGGGTCCATTCCCGGCGCGATCTCGGTGGCGTCATCTTCATCGACCTGCGCGATCGCGAAGGCCTCACCCAGGTCGTCTTTCGTCCCGAGGATCACGCCGAGATGGCGAAGCGCGCTCACACCTTGCGCCACGAGGACGTCATCCAAGTCACCGGCAAAGTCGCCCTGCGCCTCGAGGGCCAGGCCAACAGAGATCTCGGCACCGGCGAGATCGAAGTCGTCGCCGAGCAGCTCGAAATCCTGAACCGCTCCGAGGTGCCGCCCTTCCCGATCGACGGCGACGTGAAGGACGAAGATCTCCAGCTCACTTACCGCTATTTCGACCTCCGACGCCCTGAACTCACACGCAACCTGCGCCTCCGGCATCGCGTCACGAAGGCGACCCGCGACTACCTCGACAGCCAGGGTTTCCTCGAAATCGAAACCCCCATCCTCTCCAAGAGCACCCCCGAAGGTGCGCGCGATTTCCTCGTCCCGAGCCGCATCTGGCCGGGCAAATTCTACGCCCTGCCCCAGGCGCCGCAGCAATACAAACAGCTCCTCATGGTCGGTGGGATCGAGAAATATTTTCAGATCGCGAAATGTTTCCGCGACGAAGATCTGCGCGCCGACCGCCAGCTCGAGTTCACCCAGATCGACATCGAAGCCTCGTTCGTCAGGCCAAAAGACATCTATGCCCTGACCGAGGGCATGCTCGCTTCCATTTTCAAGGCGACCCATGGGATTGACATCCCCGTTCCTTTCCCGCTGCTCAGTTATCAGGAGGCGATGGGCACCTTCGGAAGCGACAAACCCGACCGCCGTTTCGGCCTCCACCTCGTCGAGCTGAGCGACCTCTTCCGCGAGAGCGCCTTCAAGGTCTTTCGCGGCGCGATCGAGCGCGGCGGAGTGATCCGGGCGATCAATGCCAAAGGCTTTGCCAGCATCACCACCGGCCAGATGAACGAACTCGAAGCCATCGCGAAAAAGTTTGGCGCCAAAGGCCTCGCCTCGATAAAGGTCGAGGGGGGCGAATGGAAATCCGCCATCGCGAAATTCCTTTCCGAATCCGAGAAGGCCGACCTGCAAAGCGCGCTCCAGATCGAGGAAGGCGACCTCATTCTCTTCGCCGCCGATACCTGGAACGTCGCCTGCGAAGTGCTCGGCCGCCTCCGCCTGCGCATCGCCGAGATTCAAAGCCTAACGAACACCGAGCAACTCGATTTCCTTTGGGTGACCGATTTCCCGCTCCTCCAGCTCGATTCCGAGAGCGGCAAATGGAGCGCGGTCCATCATCCCTTTACTCGCCCGAAAGCTGAGGACGTGTGGCTGCTCGAAGAAGGGCGCTACGCGGAAGTCAGAGCTGACGCCTACGACGTTGTCCTGAATGGCGTCGAAATCGGCGGCGGCAGTATCCGGATCCACGAGCGCGATCTGCAGGCAAAGATGTTCGAAGTCCTTGGCCTCACGAGCGAAGAAACAGAACGCCAGTTCGGCCACCTCCTGAAAGCGTTCCGCCTCGGCGCCCCGCCCCACGGCGGCATCGCCCTTGGGCTTGACCGGCTCGTCATGCTCGTCTGCGGCACCGACTCCATCCGCGACGTGATCGCGTTCCCAAAGACCAACCGCGGACAGGACCTCATGTCGCAATCCCCCAGCGAAGTCGACCCGCGCCAGCTCCGCGAGTTAGCGATTAAAGCGATCGAAGGGAAAGAACAGAACAACCACTAATGCGATCGCGGCGGGATATCCCTCGGCAGGGTCGCGCTCGTGCCTGGACTACCTTTCGGTAACTGCCTACGCCGCTTTCCACAACCTCACCAATCCCGAACGACGAATCTGTTTGTCGTGAGTCAGCAGAGGCACTTTGAGAGCACGCGCCGTCGCCCGTTTCTGTCTCTTTCAGTCCCCGCTCCTACCCAGCGCCCCCTCTCCCCGAAACCAACCGCTGCAAAGTCAGCCGCACGAGATCCTCCGCACTTGCCGTTTGCTTGCCGCTCTGCTGCACGTCGCGCACTGCCTTGTGCGCCTCCACCTGCTTGTAGCCGAGCGCGATCAGCGCGAGCACCGCTTCGTTCGCCTGCGCTTGCTCCGGCGTGGGCGCCTGCGCGCCGCTGGCCGCTTCCCAGGCCGCGGCCACTCCCAGCTTGTCTTTCAACTCGAGCACGATCCGCTCCGCGGTTTTCTTCCCCAACCCGCTGATCTTCGAGAGCGACGCCACATCGGAATTGACCACCGCGCTCTTAAAATAACTCACACTCATCCCGCTTAAGACCGCGAGAGCGAGCTTCGGGCCGATCCCGCTGACATGATTCACCAGCAACCGGAACAAATCGCGCTCCGCCGCGCTCATGAAGCCGTAGAGAATCTGCGCGTCTTCGCGCACGTGCAGGTGAGTCAAAATCTGCACCGCCTCGCCCGGCGCGGGCAGCTTGTCATAGCTCGAGAGCGGGATGAAAACCTCGTAGCCAACCCCGCCGACATCGACGATCGCGTGGGTGGGAAGCGCGCTCGTTAGGCGACCATGGAGAAAAGTGATCATGTGTTTTTCATTATCAAAGTGAGATCGAGCCAGCGCCCCCTGGCAATGTCGAAACCTTGGGTCGAGAACTTTCGATAACCGCTCGGCAGCGTCGGGTAAAGCCGATCTGCGAGCGCGCTCGGCAGGACGACGAAACGCGGCCCGGGACTGGCGAGAAACGAGGCAATCTGATCCGGCTGCAAGGTGCCCACATCGCGGTTGCCTTTCCGGTTGTAGTGCAGGAAGCCGTGCACCTTGCCGCGGAAATTCCAGATCAAGCTCGGCGCATCGAAATCATAGGCCGCAAACTCCATCTCCGGCTGGAGATAAGCCTCGGCCTTCTTAAATAGATCGGCCGAGGGGAAAAAGGGGGCGATTAAAGGAAACGCGACCAACGCCACCGCCAACATGCCCGCCGCCGTCGCCAGCGACCAGCGCCGCACGGTCCGTTCCCGCGCTTCCGAGTCGATCCAATGTCGCGCCAGCAAGAGCGCGAGGAGCGGAAAAGCCGGCAGGATGTAATGCGGCAATTTCGTCTTCACGATCGTGAAGATGACGATGATCACGCCCGTCCCGGCAATGAGATAAAGATCGAGCGCGTCGCGCTGTTTCCAGAGCCGGCCGGTCAGCCAAGGCAGCTTCCACGACCACGGCGCGAAGGTGATGAAGACCGTGAGAAAATAAAACGGCAGCGAAGCGAGCGCCGCGAAAATGGAGCTGCCGCCATGGCCCTGCATCGTCCCGAAAGAGCGCCCCACCACGTGCCGGCCGAGTCCGATGGCGAGAAATTCACCCTGGGTGCGAAGAAGCGCGGGCACGCCCCAGAGCGCCACCAAGCCAAGCACGAGCAGCATTCCCCTAACGAAAAGGAAGCGCCGCCCAAAATGGCTGACCGGTCGCAGATGCTGAAAGATGAAAACCGTGCCTAACGGCATCCAGCCAATCGGCCCTTTGGCCAAAAAAGCGCAGGCGAGCGACAAATAGAAAAGCCACCACCAACCGCGCAGACCCTCCGGCCTGACGACCAGACTGCGCCAGGTTCCGCCGAACCGGTCGCGCAATAATTCGTAGCCGGCCCAATGGCCGAGCGTCATGAAAAGGACGAGCCACATATCAGCCACCGCCGCCTTGGCGTGGACGAAAGTTTGCAGACAGAGGGTGAAAATGATCGCCGCCCAGAAAGCAGCTCGGGACAGATCGAGCCGCCGACCCCAGGCAAAGATCGCGACCGCGGTGAGCGCCGCCGCCAGCGCGGACGGTAGACGGGCCGCCAACGGGTTCTCCCCAAGAATCCGAAACGACGCGACCTGTGCCCAATAGGTGAGCGGCGGCTTGTCGAAGCGATACCGGTTATTGAAATAAGGCACGACGTAATCGTGCCGTTCGATCATCTCGCGCGAAGCCTCCGCGAAACGCGGCTCATCGCGATCGACCAGCGGCAGCAACCAGGTGCCGGCGACGTGAAAAACAAAGCACCCGCAGAAGAGGGCGAGGAAATTGCGAGTTGCAGGTTGCAAGAGAGCGATTCAAAGATGGCGCAGGCCGAAACTCAACCGGCAATTTCTCGATGCAAAAAATCGCGCCGGCCTGGAAATGGCTCCTCTTGCTCCTTTTGGCGATCATCGCCATCGCGGCCGCCTTCCATTTTGACCCCGCCGTCCGCGCCTGGGTGGTCGAGCATTCCAACCGCGCGACCAAACAATTCATGCGCAATGTCAGCCGCTACGGTGACTGGCCCGAGCATGTCATCGCCGGTTTGCTCATCGTGGCGATCGCCGCCTGGCGCCGGAACCAACGCTGGGTTCACATCGGCCTCACCATGATCATTGCCTGCGCTCTCGCCGGTGTCGTGGCCCGCGGGGTGAAGATCGCCACCGGCCGCGCCCGACCTTCTGTGAAACAAGAGCTGGGCTGGAACGGCCCGCGCCTGAGCTCGAAATACAATTCGTTCCCGAGCGGCCACACCGCGGCGACGACCGCCTTCTTCGGCGTGCTCTTTTTTGCCAATCGCCGACTCGCCCTCGCGCTCTCGCCCATCCCACTCCTCATCGCCGCCTCGCGCATATATGTCGCGGCGCATTATCTTTCCGACGTGGTTGGCGCGGTGATCCTCGGACTTTTCTGCGCCTGGCTCTGCGCGCGCTGGCGACCGCCGCCGATCGGAAATTAGCGGGCGGAGGGGGTGGGATTCGAACCCACGAGGACTTGCGCCCTGCCGGTTTTCAAGACCGGAGCCATCAACCGCTCGACCACCCCTCCGAGACTGCTTGGGCGCGATAGTTTTATCCGGCAAACAGAGGTCGGCAAGATCGCCCTGGTTTGTGGCCCCACGAAGGACACGAAGAACACGAAGGGATGAGATTAAAAAAAATCTTCGTGCTATCGGTGTCCTTCGTGGTAAAAAAAATCCGATTGAACCCGCATTACGTTCACACGAACGTATTTCATGATTCACGGACGCGGCGCCTCGAATAATCCCGCGAATAGGTTCGAAACCCTCCATCTCGAGCCCGACCCCGAGGACGAACATGATCCCGATCGGCCGAAGCGGCGGACCCTTTATCTTCGCGATTTCACCCGCAGCATCATTGCGCATAACGACAGCCCGGATGTCGGCTTCGAGTCGAGCATCAACCCGTATCGCGGCTGCGAACATGGCTGCATTTACTGCTACGCCCGGCCGACCCACGAGTTTCTCGGCTTTTCCGCCGGCCTCGATTTCGAGAGCCGCATCATGGTAAAGGAAAACGCCGCCGAGCTTCTGACCGCGGAACTTTCCTCCCGGCGCTGGAAACCGCAGACCCTCGTGATGAGCGGCGTGACCGACCCGTATCAACCGGTCGAGCGGCGGCTGCAAATCACCCGCGGCTGCCTCGAAGTGCTGGCGCGCTTTCGCAATCCAGTCGGGATCATCACCAAGAATCAGCTCGTGATCCGCGACATCGATTTGTTAGGCGAACTGGCCGCGCACCAGGCCGCGGCGGTCAACATCTCCATCACATCGCTCGATCCCAAACTCCAGCGCGTGCTCGAACCACGCACCTCGACGCCGCGCGCCCGCCTGGAAGCGATCGCTCAACTCCGCCAGGCCGGCATCCCGGTCGGGGTCATGACCGCGCCGCTCATCCCCGGGCTGAACGATCACGAAGTGCCGACGATTCTTCAGGCCGCCGCGGAGGCGGGGGCGCAATGGGCCGGCTACACCGTCGTTAGGCTGCCGGATGCGGTCGCCCCGCTCTTCGAGCGCTGGCTGGAAGAACATTTCCCCGAGCGAAAAGAGAAGATCCTTGGCCGCATCCGGCATCTCCGCGGTGG
>JALYOR010000093.1 GCA_030856765.1 Verrucomicrobiota bacterium
ACCGGCTCGAACACAACGTCGTCGTCGTGACGGCAGTGGGCCAACCGATCGGCACCGGATATATCATCGACGGCTGGCGCGCGGCCGGGCGGTTACTCTGGTGGCCGGTGCTGAAAGATGAATATCCCTGGAAGGAAAACCTGGCCGAGACCGCTTGGATTCAAAATCGCGGCCCCGATCCGCTCCGGCTGCACGATGAGCCGTTGGCGCAGGAAGCGGCGCGCGAAAAAGATCGCAAAAACGCGGGCGCTCTCTAGTTAGCCCCGTTCGCGGCGGGCTCGCTGGAATAGCTCGCCGGGTCCTGCTGGTAGAAGCGTTTGAGTTCCTCATAAAGCCGCGGGTGTTGGCGGTGCAAGGCATGCGGCCGCTCGAAAAACGCCTCCGTCGACACCGCGAAAAACTCCGCCGCATTACTCGCGCCGTAGGTGTCGAGCAGGGTGGAAATTCCGGTCACATCCGCCGCCTGCAGAGCTGCGAATTCCATCTTCATCACCTCCGACCACGAAGAGAGATCGCCCCGCGAGCGCAGCGTCGGCACGCCGTCCGCGATGTGATCCTCGAAGTCGAGCTGATGGGCGAACTCGTGCAGGACGAGATTCTTCCCATCGGAGGGATCGATCGCGCCGGATTTGGCGGCGTCCCAGGCGAGGACGAGCGAGCCCATGTGACCCTCGGTTTCGCCGAGGCGCCCGCTCGGGCCGTTCTCCCAGACGTGGCCTTCGAGATGCCGCTCTTCGCTAACCACGTAACCGGAAGGATAAATGAGAATGGTCACGAGCCGCGGGTAGTAATCGGTTTTGCGATGGAGCAGGAGGAGACAAGCCTGGGTCGCGATCGTGATCCGCATCTCGTCGGTCACCTCAAGCCCGGCGCAGCCCTCAAAGCGCTTCTCGGACAGGAAAATCTGCACGTGTTCGAGGAGTTCTTTCTGGTCGGGGGACGCGAGGCGCTCGAAGAAAGGAAGATTGCGCGAGATGATGGCGCGCCACGCCGCAGGCACAGTCTGGGCGCGCAAACGCCGCCGCCGCCGTTCCCTGAAGATCCCAAACCTCACTCCTCACCTTAGAGTGAGAGGACAGGCGACCTCCAGTTCTTTATCCGGAGCGCGCTAGCTACCGCCCGGGCACGTAGATCGCGATCCCTTGCGCGGCGTTGCTGATGATCGGCGCGCCACCGCTGACCGAGCCGCCGCCCGCCACCACGCTGCGCCGGCCGCCCGAGATGCCGCCGCCTCCCACCCCCACGCCGATGGCGCCGTTCGGACGATTGCCCAACAAGGTGATGAGAACGCCGTTGGCGCCGACCTTGGCTGCCTCTTCTTGCAAGCGCTGGATTGCTTCCGCTTCGCCCTCCGCGCTGCCACGGAAAAATCGCCCGCCGCTGGTAGCGTCGAGAAGCGCGATTTCCTGATAACGCGGCGGCGCGTTGCGGTAGATGCGCACCTCGGCCGGACTGATCGCCGGTCGCGCTGGTGCGAGCAGGCGCGACGAACTGCTCGCGCAGCCTGTCAGGAAAGATACGGCTAGGAGAGCCGACACGGGAATCCATTTCATCCTTTGGTCTACGTGCGCCGAGGACCTTTCGGTTGCCATCCGGCCTGCGGCGAAGATGACGCCGCGTCCTCCTGCTGGTAGGTGATGCGATGCCGAAAGAGGTCGTCGTGCTGGGCGCGGGAGTATCCGGTCTCACCTGTGCCGTCCTCCTGGCGGAGCGTGGATACAGCACCACGATTTTCGCCGAGGAAACCGGGACGGCCACCACTTCGGCCGTCGCGGCGGCGATCTGGTTTCCCTACGATACGGAGCCGGCCGAAGCCGTCATTCCCTGGTCGTTGCAAACGTTTCGCCTCTTGGAGGAACTGAGCGCGGTGGCGGGCAGCGGGGTCTCGATGATCGAGCTGCGCTCTTTTGCGCGGGCGGGTGAACTTGAAATTCCCGCCTGGGCGATCTCGTTAGGCGCGCGCCGTTTGGCAAAAATTCCCTCTTCCTTCACGAGTGGCTACACACTCGAGGTTCCGCTCACCGATACGACGCGCTATCTCGATTACCTGGCGGAGCGTTTCCGTTACGCCGGCGGCAAGATTCATGGTGGCGTGCACTTCGATCGCCTCGACGAAGCGCCCCAACCCAGCACCTTGCTCATTAACTGCACCGGCGTCGGCGCGGCGGAATCGGTTCCCGATCCGCAAGTCGAGCCGCATCGCGGACAAGTCGTTCTCGTGCCGTCGTTAGACCAAAAACATGCGGTGGTCTGCGACGATCCGCCGCTCATGTACGCGATCCCGCGGGCGGGCGATTGCGTCTTCGGCGGGACGAACGACTTGAGTGCAAAGCGCGAGCCCGATCCCGAGACGACCACCCGGATCGTGAGGGAATGCAGTCGCGCTCTGGAGATCGAGCCGCCCGAAGTCCTGCAGGCGCGCGTTGGGCTGCGTCCCTTCCGCCGCGACGGGATTTGCCTGCGGGCCGATCGTTTGCGCGACGGCCGCCGGGTGATCCACAACTACGGCCACGGCGGCTCGGGCTTCACCCTCTCGTGGGGTTGCGCGCAGGAAGTCCTGCGGCTGGCTCTTTCTGCCTAACGATCAGCTTTTTTTGATTTCTCGGCCGGATTCTCCAGATGGGAGGGTCGAAGGCTTTCTTGCCCTGCTCCGGACGCGCGCTTCCCGGATCGCGCAGCTCGAACGCGTGACCCTGTAGCCGGGGACGCTGTCCTGGTCGCCCGCTGGGGAATGATTGGGTGAGGACGCGCCTCCCTGCAGCGAAGGCGGTGCTCCTTTTCCTACGCCTTGGAAACACTGGACCGGGGACAGCGTCCCCGGCTACAACGCGCACGAAGGAAAATCGGTGGCCGAAGCGCGGCCCGGTGTTACTTTACGCAAATGGAAAAGCCACAGATCACAGCCTACCTCAAAACGCATTGCGGCTGGAGCGGCGGCGTGCGCGCCGTCCTCGCCAAATACAATCTCCCCTTCACGGAAAAAGACATTATCCAGAACCCGGCCTTCCGCTGGGAGATGGAAACCAAAAGTGGCCAGCCGCTCTCGCCCTGCATCGAGATCAATGGCGAAATGGTCGCGGACGTCAGTGGCGAAGAAGTCGAGCGTTACCTGATCGAACACAAGCTCGTCCAACCCGACGAGGCCGACGCCGGGGTTCCGATCAATGCACCCTGCGCCAACGAGCAGCATGGTGAGCCGGTCAAGCTGAAGCTGTAGGCTTTCGTTCCACGCTTTTTTTGGAAAGACCTTCTCCGTTTCCGGGGAAGGTCTTTTCTTTCGCGCGAGTCGTGCTTTCCTCCCTGCGCGGGTGTGATTTAGTTCTTTCGCGCAAGCGCCCGGGGCTTCGTCCGCTTTTTTCATGAAACTATTCGCGCGCACCGGCAGCCGCCCCAGGAACTCCAAACCCCGGCAAAAAGGCCGGCGCGCCTGGCGCTGGATCCTGGCGTTTTTCCTCGTCGCGCTCCCGGTCGCCGCCGTTATCGCGATCCTCTCTTTCTACGCGGTCTGGGCGCAGACCTTCGACCTGAAACGCCTTGGCACCATGCCGGAGCGCAACACCGTCTTCGACGTCGACGGCAAGATCTACAGCCGCCTCGCCGGCGCCAACCGTATGAAGGTGCCGCTCAAGGACGTGTCGCCGCTTTTTCTCAAAGCCCTCCTCGCCCGGGAAGACACCCGCTTCTACGAGCACGGCGGGATTGACTGGCGCGGCGTGGCCCGCGCGCTCTACCGCGACATCGCGAGCGGCTCGGCCAAGGAAGGCGGGAGCAGTATCACCCAGCAGATGGCGCGCAACAGCCTGCCGTTAGGCGGGCGCACCATCAGCCGCAAATTGCTCGAGGCGATGGTCGCCCTGCGAATCGAGCGTGAGCTGACCAAGGACCAGATCCTTGAGCTCTACGTAAACCGGATTTACTTCGGCTCCGGCTGTTACGGCGTGGAGACGGCGTCGCAGGCCTATTTCGGGAAGAGCGCGGCAAGGCTGGATCTCTCCGAATCGGCTTTGCTCGCGGGATTGATCCGCAGCCCCAACCGTTTCTCGCCCCTGAACAATCCCAAAGGCGCCGCAGCCCAGCGCGACGTCGTGCTCGACCGTATGCAGGACTTGAAACAGATCGGCGCCAGCGAGGCGCTGCGGGCCAAACAGGAGAAAGTCGTCTCCCATCGGCGGCGTCGCACTTTGATCCAGGAAAACTACGCCATGGACGCGGTGCAGCGCGATCTCAACCTGCTCCTCACCGCCGACCAGATCGATAACGGCGGCCTCTTCATCTACACCACGCTCGACCCCGTAGTGCAGAAAGCCGCCACCGACGCGCTGGAAAAACAGCTCGCCAAAGTTGAGCGCCAGCCCGGTTTCAAGCACCCGCTCAAATCACAGTACCGGCCGCCGGCCGAGGGTGAGGACAACGCCATGCCGTATCTCGAAGGCGCTCTGGTCGCGATCGACAACGGCACTGGCGGCATCCGCGCGCTCGTCGGCGGTCGCGACTACGCCCAGAGCAAATTCAACCGCGCCCTCGCCCCGGCCAATCGCCAGATCGGTTCCTCCTTCAAGCCGTTCGTTTATACGCTCGCTTTCATGCACGGTCTGCTCCCCGGCGCGGCCGTGAGCGATGGGCCCATCCAGCCGGGCGAAGTGCAGGGCTCGGGCAATTGGTCGCCGGGCAATTCCGACGGCCGCTACGTCGGGATCAAGCCGGTCTCCTACGGCCTCATCCAGTCGCGCAACACCATGAGCGTGCGGGTGGGCGAATTCGCCGGTCTCGACGACACGCAAAAAACCGCCACCTCGTTAGGCTTGGGCACCGAGATCCCGGGCGGCGCCGCCATCTACATCGGCTCATTCGAGACCGACCTGAAAGACCTCACCTCCGCCTATACCGTTTTCCCCAACTCTGGGGTGCGCAAACAATCCTATATCATCGAGCGGATCGACGACCCGAATCACCAGCCGATCTACCGCGCCGCGCACGTCACCCTGCCGGTGCTCGATCCCGGCGCGACCTGGATGACGACGCAATTGATGAAAGAAGTCATGGTTTACGGAACGGCCGCCACCTCGCGGTCGTTAGGCTTCAAACTCCCCGCGGCGGGCAAAACGGGCACGACCAACGATTTTAAGGATGCGTGGTTCGTCGGCTTCACCAGTTCCATCACTTGCGGTGTTTGGGTCGGTTTCGATCAACCTACCACCATCATCTCGCGTGGCTACGGCTCAGCCCTGGCTCTGCCGGTCTGGACGGAGACGATGCTGAAAGCCTCCGAACGTTATCCGGCCGAGCCATTCCGCACGCCGGTCGCGATCCAGCGGGCGACGGCCTGCTCCATCTCGAATGCGATCGCGACCAGCGGCTGCGTCGCGGCCGGGACGGCTTACGAAGTCGATCTGCCGGTGGATAAGATCCCGCGCGGAATCTGCAAAGTGCACGGCGGGGACCCGACGTTGTTAGGCCGACGGATGGAGGAAATCCAGCAGAAGGCCAGGGAGGCGCCCCGCAACATCATCCAATCCTTCAAGCGCTTCTTCGGCGGTGGGAAGTAGATTAGAAGACTGGTCATGCGGAAGCATGACCCTCCGGAGGGACGAGCTTCCGCTCGTCCAGTCTCAACCCGCGGCGGCCCTGCCTAACGACTAGCTCCCCGAGCCGACGTATTCGGCCGAGTAGGTGTCGAACTTGGCGGTCGAGCCGACCGGGGGCGGGCTCTTCACGTCGTAGACGTTGTTGCCGACCACTTCCTGCGATTGGGTGTCCCAGATCATCACGCTCTTTTTCGCTTCCGGAGCGGTCTTTTCGTTCTTCTCCGTATCGACCGCTATGTAACGCGTCTTGCGCGCTTTCATCGAGGCTTTGCGCTTGGCCGACATTTCGGCATAGGCCCGCCGGGCGCGTTCTTCCGCGATGCGATGCTGACGTTCGGTCGCCTGGTGTTTGGCGATGATGTAAGTCACGGCGGCGACGACTGCGCCGGTCGCGGCCCCGATGGCCACGGATTCGCCGGTGCTGGCGCCGGAAGCCCGCGCGATTCCGCCCGCGGTGGCGCCACCGGCAGCACCGAAGACACCGGCGTTTTGCAATGGAGTGAGGTCGGCGCAACCAGTGCCGAAAATCGACACGGCAGCGAGAAGCGAGGAAGTTTTGAGCAACGGAATTTTCATAAGGACACGAGTTTTAGGCAATGCGACATGGGGTGACAAGATTTTTGTTGCGAACTCTTTAAGCCCGCTAAAAATTTCGTCGCGTCTACTCGGTATTCAGAGTGACGTTATGCTGGCGGCACCAATCAATGGCCGGCCGATTGCCGGCTTCGGCCGCGCGCCGATACCATTCACTCGCTTCGGTCGGGCTGGCCTCCACGCCGGTGCCGAGTTCGAAGCAACGCGCATAGAGAAACATGCAGAACGCATTGTTCCGTTTCGCGCCGTCGCGGAAGAGGTCGACCGCTTTTTGCGCGCGAGCGCTTTGATTCTTGCCCAGGTCGGTCTGGTCACTCGTTAGGTAAAGCACGCCGAGATTTCCCGCCGAATCGAGGTAGTTCAATTTGGCCGCCGTCTCGTAAAGGCGGAATGCTTCCCGATCGTCCTGCGTCACGCCGATCCCCTTGTGATAACAATTGCCGAGCTGATCCATCGCGCGCGGATCCTTGGCGGCGGCTGCCTCCTGGAGCAACGCGATCGCTTTTGTTTCGTTTTTCGTGACGCCTTTGCCGAGGAGATAACATTCCGCGAGCAAAGTACCCGCGCTCACGTCCCCGGCTTCCACCGCCTGCTGGAACCATTGCGCGGCTTTCACAAAATCGCGCTCGACTCCGGCGCCATTCGAATAACGCAAACCGACTTCGGACATCGCGTGCGCGCGTCCCCGCGCCGCCGCCGCGCAAAGCCAGTTAAAGGAACCTTTCGGGTCCCGCTTGCGCAGCAGGTCGCCCAGAATTTCCATCGCGCTGACCACGTTAAGCTGCGCGGCTTCAGCGAGCGGCTCGCGCAGCTCGTCGAAGCTGGCGTCACTCAGCGCAGTCTTGTCCGCCTGCAATTTGCTCAGCAATAATTCCAGGCGCACCCGGCCGACTTCGCTCTCGGGAAAATCCTTTTGCAACTTCACGTAGGCCGTGATCGCGCGCGGCCAATCGCGGTCCGCCTCGAATTTTTCGGCCTCGGCAATCGAGGCCCGCGTCAGTTCCGGCCCGCTCGTCGCGGAGGCGGCGGGCGATGCATTCGGAACCTGAGGTGTAGCCGTGGATTGCACGATCGCCGACGTCGATGGCGACGCGGCGGGCGAAGCAGTCGCCAGCGGTGGCGTGGAAACAGTTTCGGGTTTGCGCGCCTTCAGAAAGAAGAACGCGCCAATTCCGGCCACCACGACAATCAAGGCGAGCGCGGCAAGGATCCCGCGCGAAGATTTCGACGGCGGCGGCGTCGCCGCCCGTGGCAGCTCCGGCGGCGGTGAAGCTCCTTCGACCACGGTCGGAAAGTCCTGCTCGTCCGGTCTCGACTCCGCCTGGATATTCGTTAGGCAACTTTCCAATTCGACCCGCAACGCCGCCGGCGTCTGCGGACGCTGCGCCGGATCTTTCGCTATCATCCGCTCCACCACCGTCTGTAGACCGGCCGGCAGATGTTGCAGCTTCTCCAGCGGCGGCGGCTGGTGCAGATGCTGGCTCATCACCTGTGCGAGCGAGCCGCCAAAGGGCGCCTGCCCGACCAGCATGTACCAGAGCGTCACCCCTAACGAATAGATATCCGACCGGACATCGATCTCCTTTTCCTCCAGCTGTTCCGGGCTGGCGAAATGCGCCGTCCCGACAAACCCGCCCATCGAGAGCGTCGCCAGATCGTCGTCCGCCTCGTGCTTGATCGACTTGGCCAGGCCAAAGTCGATCACCTTGACCAGAAAATCGTCGTCCTCCTTCACCAGCATCAGGTTGGCCGGTTTGATGTCGCGATGAACGAGATGGACTTTTTCCGCCGCCGCCAGCGCGCGGGCCACCTGCAGCGTGATCCGCAAGGCGATCACCGGATCGATCGGTCCCGCGCGTTTGATGAACGCCTCAACCGTCTCGCCATCGACAAACTCCATCGCGTAAAAAAACGCGTCGCTGTTCGTCCCGAGGTGAAAAACGGAAGCGACATTTGGATGCCGCAGTTGCGCCGCGGCCCGCGCCTCGCGCATGAATCGCTGCTGCGCCAGCTCGCTCTCGATAAATTTCGCGTTGATTACCTTGAGCGCCACATTCACCCGCAGGTTGGTATCGAACGCCTTGTAGGTGATCCCCATCGCCCCCCGGCCCAGCTCGACGAGTGAGCCGTCCTCACGGGTCAGCACTTCGTAATGATCGAACGCAATTTTATCGGCCATCGGGAAAGACCGGATTATATCGCTCGATTCGCCGCGGGCGCGAATGGATTAAGCCGATCTTGTCGCACGCCACCTGCTGCCAGATACTCCCAGCCGTGCCAGCTACACTCCGCATCACACCCCTCGCCGGCGAGCCCTTTGAGCTCACCATCGGCAACACCGCCACTATCGGCCGCACCGCCGACAACACCGTCTGCCTGAGCGGCAGCCCGCTCGTCTCCCGCCAGCATGCCCTCATCCGTTGCCACGACGGCTACCAGTATCAGATCATCGACCTCGGCAGCCGCAACGGCACGTTGGTGAACGACCAGCGCGTCGTCATGCCGATGACCCTCGCCCCCGGTGCCCGGATCGACATTGCGAAAAACCAAATCGTCTTTGACCTCATCCAGGACGACATCTCGACCGCGCACCTCGAGGTCACCCTCGCCGGCTCGATGGCCGGCGTCGCGTCCGCCATCCGGCCAGTCGCCTTGCTCGTCTGCGACATTCGTGGCTTCAGCACCATGGCCGAGAAAATTTCCAGCTCCCACCTCGCGCAACAGCTCGGCGTCTGGTTTCGCGAAGCCGGCAACCTCGTCACCCGGAGCGGCGGTACCGTCGATAAATTCATCGGCGACGCCGTCCTCGCCTACTGGAGCGAATGCAACGGCCAAAACGTCGACTGCGCCGCTACTCTGCAGATCGCGCGCGACATGCTCGCTCTCGCTGGGAAAACGAAATGGGCCAAGGCGATCCGTTC
>JALYOR010000110.1 GCA_030856765.1 Verrucomicrobiota bacterium
TTTCTTGCCGCGCCGCTGGAATGCGGCCGACACAGCCGCCGCTACATTGCGCTCCACTCGCGCTCCCCGGAGTTGCCGCTATCGTGCCACTTCCATGTCCGCGCCCGCTCTTCTCACTCAGGACCTCACCCATCGCTACGGCGAGCGCGTGGCGCTCGATCACGTCTCCCTGCGTGTCGCGCCGCGTGAGATCTTTGGCCTGCTCGGGCCCAACGGCGGCGGCAAGACCACCCTCTTTCGCATTCTTTCCACACTCGTTAGGCCAACCAGCGGCTCGGCTTCCATCCTTGGCCTCGATCTCCTGCGCGACCGCGACATCCTGCGCAGCCGGCTCGGGGTCGTCTTCCAGGCGCCGAGTCTCGACAAGAAATTGAAGGTGCGCGAAAACCTCGTCCACCAGGGGCATCTCTACGGCATGTCCGGCGCCGCGTTGCGCGAGCGGATCGATCATCTCCTGCTTGAGTTCAACTTGCGCGATCGCGCCGGCGATCTCGTCGAGACGCTCTCCGGTGGTTTGCAACGCCGGGTCGAGATCGCAAAGAGCCTCCTCCACCGTCCCGAGGTCTTGTTGCTCGACGAGCCCTCGACCGGCCTCGATCCCGGCGCGCGGATCGATCTTTGGCAAACCCTCTACCGTTTGCGTGACCAGCAGAACGTGACCGTCCTCCTCACCACTCACCTGATGGAAGAAGCGGCGCGCTGCGACCGGGTCGCGATCATCGATCAGGGGCGGATCGTCGCTCTTGACGCGCCCGACAAACTCTGCGCCGCGATCGGCGGCGAAGTGATCAGCGCGCGGGCCAGGGACGCCACCTCGCTGGCTGAGCGCATCGTTCAGTCGTTAGGCGTAGAAGTCAGTGTCTTGAACGACGAAGTGCGGATCGAGCATCCGGACGGCCAGGCCTTCATGGCCCAGTTGCTGGCTGCGTTCCCGGGCGAGATCGACGCCGTCACCCTGGCCAAGCCGACCCTCGAAGACGTTTTCATCGCCAGGACCGGCCGTCGCTTGAGTGAGGACGAGGCAGTGTAGCGGCGGCCGTGTCGGCCGCAGACGGACGCGCGCAGCGCGCCCCGCTCCGGGGAGCGCACGCGATTCGCCGATTGCACGAACGCATTTCACTAAAGAGCCGAACTCCGCCGGCCGATTAGTTGGCGACAATTTGTCCGCTACCCTTCGCTTCCGCCAGCGCGGCCTGCTTTTTGCCCAGCCAAATGCTGAGCCCGCACCAGCCGAGCACCACCGGCACTGCGACGAAGCTGATGCTCGAGAGACCCAGCCCGAGCGCGTGCAACCCGCCGTAGGACCAGGCGCCGATCTGGTCGCCAGTCCGATAACCGAGTGTGTCCGTCACGCCCTTGACCTTGTACTTGTCTTCCCGCCGCAGGATGGTGAACATGATCTCGCGTGACGGCCGCATCAGCGCATACGCCGCCGCCCGCCGCGCCGCCTGGAAGACCGCGAGCAAACCAAGACTGGGGGCGACTCCCATCGCGACAAAGCCGACCAGGCTGACCACCGGCAACGCCACGAGCGTGAACCCGACGCCGAACCATTTCAGCAAACGCCCGGTGAGAAAGATCTGGATCAGAACCGTGATGCTGTTCACCCAGATCTCGAGGTTGGCGAGGAAAACGGTCCGTTCCTCGCTGCTCTTGAGCATGGCCCGCGCGAGGTCGGACTGCTGAAAATACGCCCAGGTCGAAGTGATCGTATAAAGCATGATCGACCCCGCCAGCGCCATCAGGTAAGGCGACTTCACGATATGAGTGACGCCCGACCAGATCGAGCCGCCGATTGGTTTTTCCTCGTCGCCCGCCTTCTCGTTCTCGGCGAAGCCGCGCGGGAAAAGCCGCACCAGACAACCGGCGAGCGCGAAGATCGCCGCGGAGAGCGCGAGGAGGTTAGCCGGCCCGAGATCGCGAATGTAGAGCTTGGTCAGGTAAGCCCCCGCGATCGCGCCGAGTGAACCACCGACCGCGATGAAACCGAAGAGCCGCTTCCCTTGTTCGACCGTGAAGAGATCGGTCATGAAGGCCCAGAAGATGGCGGTGTTAAAAAGATTGAAGACGCTCACCCAGACATAGAGCGCGCGGCCGATCCAGATCTGGTGAGCCGGTGGCGCGGTCTTCATGAGGAAGAAAAAGAGCGCCAGGTTGAGGATGAAAAATCCGTAGGCGAGCGGGATGAACTTCCGGCGCGAGAACCGCGCCACGATCGCGGCAAAGGCGGCGTTGGCCAGCAGCATCGCCACCAGGGTGGCGGTAAACATCCAGGGCAGCGTCTCGAGCCGGCTCCCGGCCGCGATACTGTCGCGGATCGGCCGCATGATGTAATAGCCCGAGAGGATGAAGAAATGGAAGGCGAACCCGAGCCAGAGCGCCTTGACCTCGTCAGGCCGGACGTCGACCGCTTTGCGGAGAAGCGTGAGGGCGTTCATGCGTCGTTAAGGATGCACCACGAAGTCCACGAAGATCACGAAGGGATGAAGGATCGCGCAGTGTAGCGGCGGCCGTGTCGGCCGCAAACCCGCAGTGAGCTCTCGAAGAGGAAGGTAGCAGGCCGGCAGGAGTGCAGCCGCGGAGTATCGCAAAATGTAGTGGCGGGCGTGTCGCCCGCAGGAGGCGCTGCCTGGCAGGTGTAGTGGCGGGCGTGTCGCCCGCAGGAGGGAAGCGTCTCCTGTTTTACTCGCTCGGTTAATTGGGAATAGAAGCCAGTTCCCAAGCGGCCGACACGGCCGCCGCTACACTGGCGCTGGCGCGTCCTTCTGCGGCCGACACGGCCGCCGCTACATTTGCAGCTTGAGCGGCGGGCGCGCCTTCCGCTACGACTTGCCGGTGTTCAAAGGGCGTCCTCCCAGGTTGGATCGGATTTTCCAGGCTTATGATTCTCCCCTGTTCTTCGTCACGTTTTGCACCCGGCGCCCACGGAAGATCGAGCCACTCGAAGTGGCGCACGCCGCTTTCCTCGCCTACTGCGGGCGCGCCCGGGACGCGTTCAATGTCGCGGTCGGGCGTTACGTCATCATGCCGGATCACGCCCATCTCTTCGTCCAAGGCGACCTGCGTTTTCGCCTCGAGCCTTGGGTGGGCGGACTCAAGCGGGCGATCTCGGTATCGTTAGGTCGGGGCCCGACCAAGCCGTTATGGCAGCCGGGATTCTTCGATCACTTGCTGCGCAACGAGGAGAGCTACGGGCAGAAGTGGGATTATGTGCGGGAAAACCCGGCTCGAGCTGGTTTGGTCGAGCGCCCCGAAGACTGGCCGTTCCAAGGCGAGATCGTCACGATCGATCGAGTGTAGCGGCGGGCGTGTCGCCCGCAAAGGAGGAAAGCGTCTCCTGTTTTACTCGCTCGGTTAATTGGGTCATCGAAGCCGTTTCCCAAGCGGCCGACACGGCCGCCGCTACATTGGCGCTGGCGCGTCCTTCTGCGGCCGACACGGCCGCCGCTACATCACTTCTTCTTCCACGCTGCCAGCACTTCGGCTTCGCGCTCGGCGGTGATGCCGGCGCCCATCTTCGCCTGGCGCTCTTTCGGCAGCGCCTTGAACCACGCCACCGTGTCGCGCGCCGTCATCGCCAGCGGCCGGAATGTCAGCCCTTTCTCCAGCGCCTTCTTGATGCTGGTCGTCCCGAGCCCGCCATCCTCACTCGACGGCGGCACCCAGACCGGCATGTCCGACCACGGAGAAATCTTCTCCTTTTCCAGAAAATCCGCCGACGCCCAGGTGAAGGTCGCGTTTGCGTGCAGCCCTTCCTTGATCCCCTCCAGCATGCCGCCCATCGTCAACGGCTCCGCCGGGCCGGTCGCATTGTAAGTGCCGGTCTCTTCCTGCTCCACCATCCGGATCGTCCATTCCGCCAGGTCGCGCGCATCGATGATCTGCGCCGGATCGCCCGGATTGCCCGGCGCCAGCACCTCGCCGCCGCGATCCACCCGCACGGGCCAGTAGGTGAACCGGTCCGTCTCATCCCCCGGGCCCACGATCAATCCCGGCCGAATGATCAGCGCCTTCCCCGGGAACCATTTCTCCGCCTCCTTCTCCGAGAGCGCCTTGAGCGGCCCGTAGAGGGTGAACTTCGAGGCAATGACCGTATCGCGCGTTTCCTTCATCGCATCCTGGCCGTCGTATTTCGCGACCGCCGCCGTCTCGTCCTGGCCCGGCTTCGAGTTATCGCCGTAAACCGAGATGGTCGAGATAAAGACATACCGGTCGACATTCCCCTTCAAGACCTCCGCCGCGTCGTGCACCCACTTCGGCAGCATGGTGGGGTTATCGATCACCACATCCCACTTGCGGCCTTTCAAGGCCGAGAGATCGCCCGTGGTGCGATCACCGATCAACTGCTCGACGCCCTCCGGCAGCTCGCCCGGGTGGGTCTTGCCGCGATTGAACACCGTCACCTTATGCCCGCGGGCCATCGCATACTTGACCTGATACGGCCCGGTAAAACCGGTCCCGCCGAGGATCAAAATCTTGAGCGGCCCGGTCCCCACATCGACCGGCCGATAGGTGTAACCCTTCTCGACCTCCGCGGCCGGCGTCGCCGCAGGCGCCGCCTGCCCGGGGGCGCCGACCCCGGTCCCTGTCGGCGCGTTGTAGCCGGGGTCGTTGCCCCCGGTCCCCGTCGGCGAAGCGGAAGATTCAGCCCCCGCCAGGCTGGCGGCGAGAATGGAAAGAGAGAGTGAAGCGAGCAGCGGAGTTTTCATGGGCATTGATCTCTGATCAATCGTTATCGGTTAGACGTTATTTGGTTATTGGCTCTGTAGCGGCGATCAACTTAGCAGCGGCTATGCCCGCCTGGCGAGCGCGGCGTAAGTGGCATGTCCGCAGAGGCTTGCCAACCGAGGTTCGTTAGGCACGCTTTCGTTTTCATCCCAAAGTCGGGAAATTCGCGTTCCACTCGCGGCATCCAGCGGAGCGGTGGCCCGCGTTGCGCGCGAAGCGCGTCTCTGTCGGGGCAGGCTGTGCGCTTCCCGGAAGAATGCGGGTTTGCGAGATCGCAAACTCGTCCAGCGTCGATGAAATCGGAGTTTGCGTCGCTGCAAGCGCGACTTGCGTCGCTGGAATCGGGCTTTGCGCCGGTGAAATTACGCGTCGTGAGCAGGTAATCGGCGTCTGCGTCGCTGTCATCCGGCCTTGCGTCGATGTGAGCCACGCCTGGGCCGGTGTAATTGCGCCCTGCGCGGATGTAATTGGGGTTTTCGTTAGTGTAATTGCCCTTTGCGGGTCTGCGAGACGCGTCTGCGTCGCTGTAATCACGCTCTGCGAGGAGGTAATCGGCGTCTGCGTCGATGTAATTACGTTCCGCTCGGATGTAATTGGTGTTTTCGTCGCTGTAAATCGCTTCCATCTCCCTGCAAAACCGCATTGACGGCAGGCCTTTACATTTTGAGCACGGGAGTAGCCGCTCCTCCAAGACAAGGAACCTGAGCTTAGACGGGCTGACCCGTCGTGAAACTAAGGCGAACCGGCCAAAGTGGCCACGATTTGTAGCGGCCGGCAAAGAGATGACCCCTCAGTGAATGCCGGCGATCCACGCGAAGCGACCCCCGGATGCCGCGTTTGGCTCCCTATTAGGCTGCAACCTCGCAGTAGGATGCCTGAGAGCGAGGGGCGGGAATCTGTTCTCCTGCCAGCCGCAAACCGTCAATGTGAAACGCGATGGCTTCAGGCATTTGACGCTCGACCTCGCGCTGCGTTTGACCGGTGGCAACGCAGCC
>JALYOR010000111.1 GCA_030856765.1 Verrucomicrobiota bacterium
CGCCTTGGCCTGCTCTACGCCTATCAGGGTCGGAGAGCGGACGCCTTGCGCGAAGGCGCCCGCGCGGTCGAACTACAGCCAGTCTCCGAAGATGCGTTCGACGGTCCGGAAAACGTCTGCAATCTCGCTCTGATCCACGCCCGCCTCGGCGATGACGCCGAGGCGATCCAGATGATCGAGTCGCTTCTCTCCCAGCCGGGCGGCGTCTTCTTTTACGAAGCGAGCATGAGCCTGGCCGAGCTGCGCCTGCGCTGGCAGTGGGATCCCTTGCGCAAGGACCCGCGTTTTGAGAAACTCCTGGCCGGTCCGGAGCCCGCAACCCGCTATTAGTTCATCGGGGTGAGGCCATGCGGGATCGATTGACTGACCGAACGACCAATCATGGCGGCGCCGCTTCAAGATAACTATCTCGTTTGCGAGCAATGCGGCGCGCTCCTCCGGCAGTCGCAATGGGAGGACGGTTGTCTGAATTGTCTCTTGAGCAGTGGGATCGAGGGCGAGCGCGCAGAAACGGCCATCGCCCCTAACGAGCCGGGACCTCGCTTCTTTCAGCACTACGAGATTCTCACCCGGCCCGATGGGACGCGCTGGGAACTCGGGCGCGGCGCGATGGGAGTTACTTACAAGGCGCGGGATGTGAATCTCGACACACCCGTCGCCCTCAAGGTGATCAGCGCCCGTATCTCGGCCCGGGCGGAAGCGCGCGACCGTTTTCTGCGCGAGGCGAAGGCCGCGGCGCAACTGCGCCATCCGAATGTGGCGAGCGTCTTCCATTTCGGCACCGTCAATTCCGAGGCGCAAATCGGCACTCCGGAAAACTCCGGCCGCGGCGATTGCTTCTATGCGATGGAGTTCGTGGAAGGAGAATCGCTCGACGTGCGCCTCCATCGCTCGGGCGCGCTTTCTCCGCTGCTCGCACTGGAGTTGGCCCGGCAAGTCACGCGGGCGCTGGTCGCGGCCGGTCAGGGTGGCCTGGTGCATCGTGACCTGAAGCCTTCCAATATCATGCTCGCGACGGATGAAGAACCGACCGCGGCTTCCGATCCGCGCGGCCTGGGGACTTGGGTCAAGGTGATTGACTTTGGCCTCGCCAAGCTGGCCAACGAGGAAGGAGGGTCGGGGCATTTCCGCGGAACCCTGGCTTTTTCCAGCCCGGAACAGCGCGCGGCAGGCGAGATCGACGCTCGCTCGGATATCCACTCGTTAGGCGTGACTCTTTGGTTCGCTCTCACCGGCCGACTTCCCTTTGGCCGCTCGACCCTGCAGGATCGTGGGAAGAACCTGGAGCCCTTGCCGCTCGAGCAACTCGTCGAGCGTCATATCCCGGAACCAGTGATCCGCCTCTTGGAATCGATGCTCGCGCCGGCCGTGGAAGACCGGCCGCAATCGGCGAGCGAGTTGAGTGTGGCGCTGCAGCTTTGTGGGGATGAATTGACCGGTGTCCCACGCCTCGAATCGCCCCGGCTGCTGATGCGTCCAAGCCACTGGGCTCTGGCGGCGGGGTTGGGTTTGGCGGCGATCCTCGCGCTGGCGCTGGCCGTGCGCTCGCTGCCGACCGAGCCGGTTCTGGATGACAAATCCATTGCCGTCCTGCCCTTTCGCAATCTGGGGGGCAACCCGGCCGACGCTTTCTTCGCCGAAGGAGTGCAGGACGATATTCTCTCCCGCCTGGTCAAGATCCGGGATCTGAAAGTGGTCAGCCGGCTCGGCACCTCCGCGTATCCGGCGGATGCGCCGCGCGATCTGCGTGCGATCGGCCGCGCACTCGGGGTGCGGCATTTGTTGGAAGGGAGCTTGCGTCGTGATGGCGACCGGGTGCGAGTGCAGGTGGTGCTCATCGACTCAAGCGATGCGCACGAGGAGTGGGCGGAAGGCTACGACCGGGCGCTGGCCGATGCGATTAATCTCCAAGGTGAATTGGCCAGCGACATCGCCCAGGCGCTCGATGCCAAGCTCAGTCCTCAGGAGCGGGGAAATGTGCTCTCGGAATCGACGCACAACCCGGATGCCTATGTGCTCTACCTGCGGGGTCGGAAACACGAAAAAAATCCCGCTTTCGCGATCTCAGATTATGAGGCGGCCGGAGCTCTCTACCGGCAAGCTGTGGTGCTTGACCCCGACTTCGCCCTCGCCCATGCCCGCTTCGCCATTACGCTGGGCTTGCTCTATCGGTTCCGCGGACCGAGCGAAGATTTGAAAGCGTCCGCTCATGCAGAGGTCCAGGAAGCGCTAAGATTGGAACCGAATTTGGGCGAAGCACATCTGGCCTGCGGCTTGTATCATTACCGCATCGGTCGCGACTTTGGTCAGGCTTTACCGGAACTGCAAATAGCCCGACGTCTTCTCCCCAACGACACGGAGGCGGATATGACAATCGCCTTTATTCGGCGCCGGCAGGGCCGCTGGCGTGAAGCACGATCCCTGCAAGAATCAGTCTTGCCGCGTGATCCGCTCAATAGCGAATTCGAACACGAATTGCACGCCACTGCTTCTTTGCTGCGCGACTGGCCTTCCGCTGCCCTCCATGCGTCGCGTGCGGTGATGTTATCCCCAAAGGACCCGTTGAAGTGCGAACGTGCACTCGTGGATCTCTGGCAAAATGGCAATGTGGCGTCCCTCCGGAAATCTTTCACCGCAATCCCGGGCTACGGCGATGCCCAAGGTAACCTTGCCTGGGGACGCTGGGACGCGGCCATGCTGGCCCGGGATTTCCCGGCGGCCCAGGCTGCGCTCGACTATTTTCCCTTCGAGACGCTGCCTTCGGTTCTGAGTGCGCCGATCCCCAAGAGTTACCTGGCGGGTTGCATCTGGCTGGCGCAGGGCGATGAGGGCAAGGCGACGGAGATGTTCGAGAACGCCCGGCCAGCGATGGAGGCGGAGACGCTCGCTCATCCAGGCGACGCCGTGCGTCATGCTCGCCTCGGCTTGCTCTACGCCTACATGGGAAGGAAGGCGGACGCCATCCGCGAAGGAGAGAAGGCGGTGCAACTGACACCGGCGGCCGACGACGCGATCGATGGCCATCAGTGGCTCTGCAACCTCGCGCTGATCCACGCGCGCGTCGGTGACAATGATCGGGCAATCGCGATGATCGAACGCCTCCTGCGCGAGCCCGGCTGTGTTTCTCCGCTCGATGAAGCCTGCCTGACCCTCTGGGATCTGCGTTTGCGCTGGCAGTGGGATGTTTTGCGCGAGGATCCGCGTTTCCAGAAAATCCTCGCCGAGCCGGAACCGGTGACAGTTTATTAAAGGCCGTCAGTAGCGTGCGCTGGTCTTAGCGCAGGGGGAAGCCACTCTGGGAGCGAATCTTACATTCGTTCCGCATCGAAAAAGGCCGCCGGCCGCGTTCAGATTTTTTCGGCTTTTTGCATCTTTATTGCAACGCCGGGAAATTTTTGCGCATGGAAAGAGTAGAGACACATAGGTGTCAGGTACCATGGCTAGTCCCCGGATCTCCTGATCCGACGTGTCTGGAGGCGCCCGTGAGTCGCCTTCAGGCACGGGATGAGGGAAGGGGAGCCGGGCGCCTCAGGCGGGCATGTCGACCAATTCCCGCCGCGGTTTCACCGGAACGGATTCGAGCTGGCTGCGCCAGTGTTGCGGCGGGAGGAGCCCGATCATCATGAAAGCGAGCTGGCTCGCCCCGAAAGTGATCAGCCAGGGAAAAGCGCTGTCCATGAAACCGTAGGAATGCAGGCCGATGCCGAGCATGTTGACTCCGAACCAGGACCAGCTCGTCACCACATTGCCGAAAATGGCCATCACCATCAGGCCGCGTTGCCTAACGAGTCCGCCCCAGCGGGCGTGCAGGATGATGGCATTCCAGAGTACGATAAGAAGCGCGCCGTTCTCCTTCGCGTCCCAGCCCCAGAAGCGGCCCCACGATTGATCCGCCCAGATGCCGCCCAGGATCGTGCCGACGAAACTAAAAAGGGTCGCGAAGCAGATAATGCCGTAAACCATCCGCGCGAGCGAACGGGCCGTGTCGCGATCGAGCGACGGGGTGAAGGCGCCCCTCGCGATGTAGACGAGCGCGAGGAAGCCGGCGAGGAAAGTCGAGGCGTAACCGAGCGTGACGCAAACGACATGCGTCGCCAGCCAGCCGTTGGTATCGAGCACGGCGCGCATCATTTCCATCGTGTCGCCGTCCATCGAGAGATGGTGCGCGATGAGGAGCGTGATGAACCCGATCATGGCCGCGGTGGCACTGCCGATGCCGTTGCGGAAGAAGCGCTCGAGGAGAATGCCCAACAAGACTGCGCCCCAGCCAATGAAGACGGCGGAAGAATAGAGGTTCGTCACCGGCGGTCGCCCTTCCAGATACATCCGCGTGATCAATCCCCCCGAGTGCAGCACGAAGGTCAGCACCAGGAGGGCAAAGGCGTAGCGCCCTAACGTCTCCGGCCAGGCCAGCCACGAGCCGGCCGCGAGGATGAAGATCAAAACGTAAATCACCATCGCGCTGTAGAACGGCTGCAGTTGATTGAAGACCGACTCGACCTTCGCCTTCCAGACCCGCCGCGGCAGATCGCGCTGCAACTGCGCGGCATAGTCGTCGAGCACGCGATTGAATGTAACCGGATCGTTGCCCGCGAAGGCGGTCGTCAGCGCGGCCCACGATTTGACCGCCGGGTGCAACTTCCCGTCGGTCAGGAAAGTGAGCAGGCTCTCGCCCATCTTCCTCCATTGCAACGGGTTGTCGTTAGGCGGAAAGGGCGGGATCGGGAAAAAATAGCCGGTTTCGGCCAGGAACCCGAGGTTCTGCAAAGCCTCCGGCGAGATCCCGCTC
This sequence comes from Verrucomicrobiota bacterium, assembly GCA_030856765.1. Lineage (GTDB taxonomy): Bacteria > Verrucomicrobiota > Verrucomicrobiia > Chthoniobacterales > UBA10450 > Palsa-1392. The sequence goes on from JALYOR010000111.1 coordinate 4,790, forward strand.
TGCATCGGCACCGATGACGGATGGATGTTTTTCACCAGGTCATCGATCTGGCTTTTGAAATCCTGGGTGCCGGTGACCTCGAGGCTGTTTTCGAGTCGATGATACAGCGTCAGCCGCTCAAACAACTTGATGATGTCCTTTTGGAAGGGCGAACGCAGTTGCGCCTCTACTTTTTGTGCGAGTGCCGCCTGTTGTTCGACGGCCTGCAAATGAGGAGCAAACTCGCGAAACGAAAAATACTTTTCGCCCTCTGATTTCAGACCCAGTGCGGCGAGCGTGTCGGCATTGCGAATCACGAAAACCTTTCGCAAATCGGCTTCGCCCGGCTTCATCATCACCTCCGCCAGCCAATCGATCGGGGTAAGAGATCCGTGATCGGTCGCGAGGATTTGTTTTCCGTGAATAATGAGGAGCGAATTGCGCGCGACGGTGTCGAGCGGCTTGATCCGGCCATTCAACAGCACCGGCACACGCCCGAATTTCTGCATCTCAAAACCACCCCGGGTATCGCGCTGAAAAAGCGGCGAGACCACATAAATCAACGTGGCGGCCAGGACCAGCCAGAGCACGATGGGTTTCCTCATCGCGCCCGCTTTCTCACAAACCCAAACAAGTGCATGGAGAACTGCACCAGCAGCCCGAGTGCGACCAACCCACAGGCGATGTAAGGCAGCCACATCGCCGGATTCTTCATTACCTGCAGGATGGTGGTGTGGTCGTTGTTGTCGAAACCCGACTGATAAAAAGTGAAGCCGCGATAACGCAGCGGATCATTCATCGAGATGAGGACCTCGCGATTCTCGTTCCGTTCCAGATCGACCAGGCGCACCCGGCTGGAGAAGTTTTTCGGAATGTCCGTCCCGGCATAACGATCGTGCGCAAAGTCGAGCAGGGTGAGCGCGAATTGCTTGTAGAATCGTCGCTGCCGCATGACCAGCTCATAGGTCTTGCCATTGAAGGTGAACGATTGCGGATCGGAAATCGCATTCGAGACCAGCCACGTGCCTAACGAGCCTTGGACTCCCTTCACCTCAAGGTAGGCGGTGCTCAAGTCGCGTTCGTCATCCTTCACCGTCCGCTGCACTTCCACCGCCACGAGGTTCGGTCCGAAACCAGTGGTGGCGAGCGAAGGCGGACCCTGCGGTTCCTGCGCGCGCATTGTGAGATGCGTGTTCGGCATGAATTGCCGGATCTGGAGCGTGAAGGGCAGATGCGCATTCTGGATCGTTCCGCCGGCCGCCACCACGGCTTCGGGAATGGCCACGACCTGATCGAAATTCGGATCGGTTTTGTCGATCACCGCCAACTCTACCTCGCGCGACGCTTCCGAGTAAGCGGCCGTCTGGCCCTCATCGATCCGCATCTGCGTTTCGCGTGCGAACAGCCCGGTGAGCAATTGCCCGATGAGGAGCAGAATGACCCCGAAGTGCAGGAAGATGATACCCAGCTTTTTTTTCGTTAACTGGAAGCGGACGGCGTGAGCCGTAATCAGGTTCACGAGCAGGACCGTGCCTAACAAATAGCCACCGGGCAGAATCGGAATCTTCCAGCTCGCCCCGGCCGGCGCCCAAAAAATCACCAGGCTCTGGAAATAGCGCGCCTGGACCGCGTGGATCCCGAGATGCACTTGGGCCAGGGTGCCGAGAAACAC
>JALYOR010000115.1 GCA_030856765.1 Verrucomicrobiota bacterium
ACATGACAGCGTGGAATAACCGGAGCACTCGTGAGGCGCCCAGCTAGCAGCTCACGCCCTGGCCGCCCGCGAGGCTTCGCACCGCGGCATCCGGCCGGTCTCCAAAATCGGCAGAGAATGTTCTGGCCGGGGAAATCGATTCGTGTTTCGTCAGCCAGCTCCGCGGAGCGCTGACGACCTCACGCGCGATGGGACCGCCCGACGGGATCGGACCGAAAGGCGGCTTCATCCATGGGGGGCCGCCTTATTGGGAAACGGAGCGGTTTGTCGACCGGTTCGACGAGTTGGTCGAACGGTTCGTCGAGCGATTGGCCGAGCGATTCATGCTCGTGTTGGAGTTGCGTGCCGCTCCGCCTTTGGCGTCTTTGGTGGGCTTGAGGTCTTTAACTTTTACTTCTTTTTTCTGAGCCATATTATTTCTGTCTCCTTATTTTGTTGTTGGTTTGGTTGATTTCAGTCGCGCCGAAGAGCAATTGACGGCCGCCCGAGACATTCCCTTTCGGGATGAGGTCATCGAGCCTGATCATTTTGTCCTTTCCGCGCTTCTGTTTGGGTGATCCACCAGCCGGCGTATTCTTTTTATCCATCGGTGTGTTCACGGGCCTCTATTAACAACATTTGTGCCAGCGGCCTTTTTTGCTCACGAACTCGTCGGGCTCAAGGCTCATTGTACTCCCGGAACTCTCTCATAGAAAGGCGCTTCCGCACTTTTCCAAAAGTTTTGTAAGAACGGTCTTTCCTCCTTTCGCGTTCGGGTTGAGGTAGCTCCGTTCCGAGGCAAGATGGGTTCACAATTAACCCACATGGTCTTATATTTATCCCTACTCTCTCCGGCCGGCGTATTCGCGTAAGCCATGCCAGCGGTTTGCTGGAGCGTTTGCCAAAAGAAGCCGCCGGTTAGCGACGTTGTAGCCGGAATTGATTTCTGGCAGATGCCTAACGTCGTGCGCGCAAAAACGTCTCGGCGCCGGAAGAATCGCATGCCCTGGCTCAAAGCACACCAGCTTCGGCCATTGAGACAAGGAGAAGATAACCGCCACGACCCATTTGAGGGGCGGTGGCGTCCGAGCCTCGCTCGCCAGTGGAAAGGTGAGCTTACCTAACGAGGCGGAAAAAAATCGACGAAGCGCCCTACGGGATTGGACCGAGAGGCGGCTTATCTATTCTGGGGGCCCGAGTTATTGGTTCGAACGGCTGGCGGAACGGTCGTTCGAGCGAGTCGCCCCGTCGAGGTTGCGCTTGGCCGAGCGGTTCAGGGTCCGACTGCGGGCGGCGCCGCCTTTCGCATCCTTTTTGGGTTTCATGTCGCCAACTTTTACGGTTTTCTTGGTAGTAGCCATATTATCTATCTCTTTCTTTTTTGTGGTTTCGTTGTTCGTGATTCACCAGCCGGCTTTCTTCGTCCTTCGGCGTTTCACTCTTCGCATGGTATTAACATCCTTCGTGCCAACACCCCGCCAGGCCGACTCTGCAAGGGGTGGAAAACTCCTACCGATAACCGCTTTCCCTCGGGGAAATCACTTTGGAAAAAATTGGATCTATTTCGCACGGATCGCGCAATGGCGCGTTCGGGGTGAGGCAAGACGGCCTCTATTTTAGGCCATCCGGTCCATTTCTAGCCCACATTGCTTCACTTCTGCTTCCGGGCGCGGAGATGTCTGGCCAGGGTGGCGCGGGAGATGCCAAGCAGGCGGGCCGTGCGCCGTTGGTTGCCGCCAGCTTGCTCGTAAACGAACTGTACCTGGCGGGCAACCGCTCCGGCCAGCGTGAGGTCGCGCAGCTCCGATTCTCCGTCCGGCGCCGGCTCTGCGGCGGCAGCCTTCACCAGCATCGCGGGGGAGACGCTTGGCCTAAGATCCGGCGGAAAAACAACGTGCTCCGGTAGAATGACCCGGCCCTCACAAAAGAGCACCATGGTGCGCACGGTGTGGTTAAGCTCGCGCAGGTTGCCCGGCCAGGGGTAGGCGATCAACTTGTCCATCGCCTCGGGATGGATCGCGGTGATCCTCTTGCCTTCGCTGGCGGCGGCGGCTTTCAGCTCGGTGGCGATGAGGGCAGGCAACTCCTCCATTCGTTCGCGCAGCGGAGGGATGAGCAAGGTGAGGCCGTTGAGCCGATGGTAAAGGTCTTCCCGGAATTTTCCCTGTCGCACCTGCTCGAGGAGCGAGCAATTCGTCGCACAGATGATCCGCGCATCCGCATGCAGCATTTGTTCGGAACCGAGGCGCTCGAATTCCCCATACTCCAAGACCCGCAAGATCTTGACCTGCGCAAGCGGGCTCATATCGGCGATTTCGTCGAGGAACAGCGTGCCTTCGTTGGCCAGCTCGAACTTTCCTTTGACGGTCTGCTGCGCGCCGGTGAAGGCGCCCCGTTCGTGACCGAAAAGCTGGCTCTCGATCAGGGTGTCGCTCATGGCGGAGGCGTTGAAGGCGACGAAAGACTTCCGCGCTCGCACCGAGGAGTTGTGAATGGCGTGGGCGAGCAAAGTCTTGCCCGTGCCGGTTTCGCCGAGGAGGACAACCGCGACGTCGGAGCTGGCGGCCAGGGCGGCGAGCCGCAGGCACCGCTTCATCGCGCTGTTCGCGGTGGTGAGGTCCTCAACTTTGAGGCGGGAAAGGGCGCGCTGCATAACGAATCAATTGCCCATATTCTCGCGCAGCTGCCGGATGGGTTCGAAGGCGTACTCAATCATTGTTCGGCGCCCAATGATGACGCGAGCCTCGCCGCCCATCCCGACCCGCAGGGCGAGGTGCTTCGGTTTGGTCAACTCGGTGTCGTCAATTGAAGCCAGCCCGGCGAAGTGCTGACCTTGAGCGGTGGAAACGGCGGAGGGGCTGACCCAGTCGAGCCTGCCGTTCACGACGCCGTATCGTTGATACGGAAAGGCATCCAGGAAGAGACGCACACGCTGGCCAGCGGCGAGTTTCGGCAAGCCGGTTTCGCTTAAGGTCAATTGCGCGCGCGGCTTCGCATCGGTCTGGGCAAGCTGGCAAAGTTCCTGGCCATTCTGCACCACGCTGCCAGCGTTTTGCTGCGCTTGCGCGATCACCATGCCGTCATACGGCGCGCGAATGACGAGCAGGTTCTCGTTCGAATTTTCCAGATCGCCGTGCAGCGCCGCCACCCGAAACTTGAGCTTCTCGATATCGGCCGCGTTCTCCGCCCGGGTGCGCGCGTACTCCGCTTCCATCTGCTGACGCTCGAGCCTTACCTGCTCGAGGGTGCGCTGCGCGACGCTGAGATCTTTCTCCGACTCCGCGGCGTCGAGCCGATGTTGTAACACCTCGACGAGAGAAATGCCGCCGCTCTTGGTCAGCTTCTCCAGACGCGTCAACAACTCGCGACTGCTCGCAGCGTGCTTTTCGCGAAAGGCCACTTCGCTTTCTGCCTGCGCGATCTCGGCCGTCTTGATCTCGACCGCCGAGTGGTAGGCCGTATCCGCCTTTTTGAGGCCTTCCTGATGGGTGCGCAGATCTTCGCCTAACGTCTGCATCTCCGTGCCCCAGCCCCTGATTTCATCGGAGCGCAAAACGTAAAGCGGATCACCGGCTTTGACGATTTGGCCGACTCTGACGTTGACCTTGCTCACCACCGCCAGCCGCGGCGATTGAATGGGATCGGCGCCATCCGCCGGCACGAGGACGAAGGGACAGGTCACCGTCTCGGGCAATTTCACCAACACGCTGGCGAGCACGGCGACGCCGAACAAAGAGATGATGAGCCAGGCGATCGCGCGCACGAACCATGGTGGCGGATCCTGGGGCAACATCTCCGACTCCGTGTTATCGGTCGTGCCGCGTTGCAGTAATTGGGAAGGCATTCGTAGAAAAAATCAGATCCCGAGTTGCTGGCTCGAGAGGTAGAAATAGAGACCGCGCTGCTCCATCAGTTGATCGTGGTTGCCCGTCTCGGCCACCATGCCCTTCTCGAGCACCACAATCGTGTCGGCCTCGCGGATCGTGCTCAGGCGGTGCGCGATCACGATTGTCGTCCGCCCGGCGGTCAGGCGGCCCAGGTTATCCTGGATGGCACGCTCCGACTCGGTGTCGAGCGCACTGGTCGCTTCGTCGAAAATGAGAACCGGTGGGTTGTTATAAATGGCGCGCGCGATGGCGATGCGCTGTTTCTGGCCGCCGGAAAGAGAAAGACCCGATTCGCCGATCTTGGTTTCGTAGCCTAACGGGAGCCGCATGATGAAGTCATGCGCCGCGGCGGTTTGGGCGGCGGCCAGGACGCGGTCCAGATCCGGTTCGGCGTCGCCGAAAGCGATGTTGCGCGCGATCGATTCATTAAAGATGTGGTTCTCCTGCAGGACCATCCCGATGTGCCGCCTCACGTCGCGGTAGTTGAGCGTTTTCAGGTCGGTATTGTCGAAAAGGATCGTCCCCTCCGTCGGTTCCAGCAGACCGGCGATCAGCTTGATCAAGGTCGTTTTGCCGCAGCCGCTCCGCCCGACGAACGCGACCATCCGACCCGGCGCAATGTCGAGCTGGATGTCGCTCAGAATGTTGGGCGCTTCGGGGCCGCCGTATTTGAAACTCACCCCGCGCAACTGGATGCGGCCTTCGAGGCTGTGGACCGGCGTGAGGCGGGAACGATCGCGGCCCTGCTCCGGTTCCTGTTCGAAAATGTCGTTTAAGCGGTTCAGGAGCACGTTGGCAAACTGCATGTTGTCCCACACGCCTAACGTTCGCAGGATGCCGCCGTAGGCCATCGCGGTCAGCGAGCTGAAGGCGACGAAACCGCCGATACTCAGATTCCCCGCCATCACCTCATTCGCGCCGACCCAGAGGAAAATGGCGGTCGAAAGCATGCCGATGGTTTGCAGCACGCTGTCGTAAGTCATGACGATAAAACTGCTCCGGAAAATCTTGCGCGAGACAGAGAGGAACTCATTCAGCATCATGTCGCGAAAGACGTTCTCGGCCGCGGCGGCTTTGACCGCCTCGATGCCCTTGATGGCGTCGATTTGGTGCGAGCTGTATTTGCCCTGGCTCTCCTCGACGCCGGCGAAGAGCGGCCGCAGCACTTTTTGGGAGAAATACATCAGCCCGCCATAAAGCGGTGTGGTGGCGAGGAAGGCGAGCGTGAGCCAGACGCTGTAGAGCGCCATCAGGCTGAGCGCGCCGATCAGTTGCACCAGAGCAAGGAGCGCACCGATGCCGTGTTGGACCGCAAACTCCCGCACCTGCCGCGCGCCATCGAGCCGGCGCTGAATGTCGCCCGTTCGCCGGCTGGTGAAATAAGACATCGGCAGCGACAACATCTGCCGGCTGAGAAAATCGAGAATCGAGGTGTCCAGCCGAACGGCGGCAAAGGAGAGGAGATATTCCTGCGCAAGCGAGGCGGCCTGGGTAAAGAACAAGACCGCACCCAGCCCGAGGAGAATGACCTTGAGCAGGCCAATGTCTTTTTCGACGATCACCTTGTCGACCACCATCTCGGTGAAGATCGGGAAGAGCAGCTCAAGGAAAGTGATCGCAACGGCGAGCAGGATGACCTGGATAAAGATGGTCTTGAATTTGGCCAGGAACGGAATAATCCAGGCGAGGCCGGGCTTGCTTTCCGGGGCGTTGGCAAAGGCCGTCGTGTAATCGAAGAGAGCCGCGTAACCCGACCAACCTTGCTCAAATTCCTTCCTCGGAATCTTGCGCAGGCCAAGCGCGGGATCGGCCACTTTCACGTAACTCTCGTTCACGTCGTAGAGCACCATCCAGTGGTTGCCTTCCCAATGGACGATGGCCGGCAGCGGCATGAGCGGGAGATTGCGCAGCGAAGCTTTCAGCGCCCGCGCCGCCAGGCCCAACTCCGTCGCGGCGCGACAAATCGCCTTTAAACTCGTCCCGTCGGTCGAGGTGTGACAGAGCTGACGAATCCGCGCCAAGCTCACCTTGCGCCCGAAGTGCCGGCAAATCATCCCGAGGCTGGCCGCGCCGCAATCCATCTCGTCGATCTGCTCGATATGCTCGAACTTGCGGATCCGACCGGACCTTTTCTTGAAATACCCGCTCTCGTCCGCGAAGGGATCTTCCGGGGTGGCCTTCGCCTCGGCCGACTGATCGGCGTCGACTTCCACCTTGTCATGGGCCCCGACCGCGGCCGGCAGCATTTCGGTGGTAAAATCAAGCGGGATACGCGCTTCGGTGTCGACCTCGTACTGCGCCAGGCGCTCCTCCATCAGCTTGCCAAATTCCGGAAAACGGCGCTTCAGATCGCGCACCGCCTCGGGCTCGAGCGCGAGCAGGCGGCAATCGGCGAAAGCTTCGACCGACGCGGCCCGGGGCGAACCGTTGAGGATCGAGAGCTCGCCAAAGAAATCGCCGTCGCGATAAAAGGCGAGATTCTGCTGTGAACCGTTGCTCGAGTGGAACGCGCGTGCCCGCCCCTTCTCCAAAATGAACATCGCCCCCGGCGGATCTCCCTGCCGGATGATCGCCTCACCTTTGGGCACTTCGAGCGGCGTCAATTTCTCTGCCAGGCTGCGCAACGCGGGCAGGGGCAGACGGCCGAAGTTGCTGAATTCGTAGAGGAATCCATGCAGCGCGCGGTGCCGCGCCGTCATCTCGAGATGATGCGTCAGTTCGGGAGTCTCGGTGGCCAACTCGAGGAAATCCGTCCGATTAAGGCGTAACGCTTCGACCGCCGTACTGCAGCGGACAGTCGCGGTGCGCGTCCCGCCTTCAGTCAAGGCGGCTTCGCCGAAGCTGTCGCCCGGCTTCAGGGTGGCGAGGACGATTTCGTTGCCTTTTTGATCGGCTTTCACGACTCGAGCGCGACCGGAAACGAGAATGTAGAACGAGTCGGCTGGGTCCCCTTGTCTGACGAGCAGATCGCCGAACTCGTAACTCTCCTCCTGCAACAAAGGGCGCAGCTTTTGGAACGGCTCTTCGGGCAGGAACTGAAAGAGCGCCGAGCGGCGGAGCAAATCTTCGTCGGTCGCTTTCATCGTTAGGCGAGCAAGGTGCGCCATTGAATGTGGCGCGTAATGAGATCTGAGAAATGCCGATCCAGAATGCGCTGGTCGGCTCGCGCCTTGACCACCGGGTCATCCAAATTCGGTTCTTTCTTGCCTACGATCCGGCAGAGATGAAAGCCGTCGCCCCGCGCGATCGGCTCCAGGATGTCGCCGGGATGAACACTGAGAAATTTCTGCTGTAAATCCTCCGGAATCTCCTCCAGCAGCACCTCGGGATGGCGGTAGGGGTAACGCCCTTCCGTCGCCACCTCTTCCATTGACATCCCATCGTCGCGCGCGCAGAGGAGCGCTTCGCGCGCCGCGTCGAGCGAGTCCAGCTCGATCGTCTCCACTTCAAAACGGGTCAGCGGCAGGCGGAGCGCGGCGATCTCATGCTCACGCGCCCGCGGGGAGAGCAGCGCGGCGCGGTCGCGATGATAGATTGCCTCCATCGTCAGCGCCTCCTGCAACCATTCCGGGTCGCGCCCGACTTGCTCCAGCCACTCGACCAGCCCTTCAGCCTCGATCCCGCAGCGTTCGAGAAACTGCGCGCGCTGCTCTTCGATCAATCCGGGGTCGATCCCCGCCGAGGCCGCTTCCTGGTAAGCCGCGACTCGCCAGCTCTGTCGGATGGCCATGCCATCCAGCTTGCCGGAAAGAACCAGTTCGTCGGTCAGCAGCTTCCGCATTTCGTTAGGCGCAGCCAGGTAGGCCATGCCCTCCGCGGCCACATCATCCCAGTGCCCGGCCCAGTATCGCCGGACAAAGTGGGCGCTGAATTCCTCGAGCGAGACCCCACGCTCCGCCAGCCACTGCTCGGTTTCCTCCGCCGTGATCAAATCCCGTTCGTAACGAAATTGCTCGGCGGCGCTGTCGAACGCGTCGTCGTCGACCTCCAGATTCTGCTCGTCGGCCCGGCGTTCCGCGGCCAGCGACCGGAGCAGGTCTTCCCATTCCGGTTGCAGTTCGCCCCGGAAAAGCGCGGCATCGAGCAAGTCGCGCCCATTCCAGGATCGATCGGCACAGACGAAAATCGTTTTGCCATCGACCAAAGTGAGGACGGGGTCTGACATTGGAATAATTCTGCTGATTACCTAACAATTTCGCGGTCATGTCGAGCGAAACCGGACGGCGCAGATGTCGCGCACATCCAGAAACGCGCAAAGCGTCGCAAATTTAGGCCAAAAATGTTTCGGAAAATGGCCGAGCCTGGGCTCAACCCTGCGCCGCAGCAGACCAGTCGAGCACGATCTTGCCCGAGTTGCCCGACTTCATCAGCTCGATCGCTTCCTTGAATTCCGTGTAGGGAAAGCGGTGGGTGATGACCGGCGAAATATCGAGTCCGCTTTGAATCATTGCGGTCATCTTGTACCAGGTCTCGTACATCTCCCGGCCGTAGATGCCCTTGATCGTCAGCCCGTTGAAAACCACGATGTTCCAATCGATCGCCGCGCTGTCGGGCATGATGCCTAACAATGCGATCTTGCCCCCGTGAAACATGGCCGGGAGCAGATCGGCCATCGCCTTCGGGCTGCCCGACATCTCGAGCGCGACGTCGAAACCCTCTTTCATTCCAAGCTGCTGCATCGCGTCGGCCAGGGTGGCGTCCTTCACATTGAGTGCGAAAACATTCGGCGCCATTTTTTTCGCCAACTCCAGCCGGTAGGGATTGATGTCGGTGATGACGACGTTGCGCGCGCCGGCGTGACGCGCGATCGCGACCGCCATGCAACCGATCGGGCCGGCGCCGGTGATGAGCACGTCCTCGCCGATCAAGTCAAACGAGAGCGCGGTGTGAGTGGCGTTGCCTAACGGATCGAAACAGGAAAGAACATCGAGCGGGATGTTCGGATCGGCGTGCCAGACGTTCGACGTCGGGATCGAGAGAAATTCCGCAAACGCGCCCTGCCGGTTGACGCCGACGCCTTCGGTGTTGGGACAAAGATGACGCCGACCCGCGAGACAGTTGCGGCAATGTCCGCAGACGATGTGGCCTTCGCCGGTGACGAGATCGCCCGGCGCGAAACCCTTCACCCGGTCGCCGACTGCGTCGACCATGCCGACAAACTCGTGCCCAACCACCATCGGCACCGGGATGGTCTTTTGCGACCAGGCGTCCCAGTTATAAATATGAACGTCTGTGCCGCAGATCGATGTCTTTTTGATCCGAATGAGGACGTCGTCGTCACCCACTTTCGGCACCGGGACTTCCTCCAGCCAGAGACCGGGTTTGGCTTCCTTCTTGACCAGCGCCTGCATCGTTTTCTGCACCCGCTGAAAATAGGCGGATTGCCAAGCGGGGAAAGAAATTTGTCCGATGGAGCCATCGGAACCGTCACCTTGGTCCTGCCCGCCAGTTGCTGTAGGTTGTCGGATGAAATCAACTCGTTTACTCCACGCAGGAATCTGCCTGCTCGCCGCAGGTTCACTCTCTTTGATCGCAGCGACCGCCCCGGCCGCTGAGCCAACCAGGGCCATCGCCGTTCTTCATCCGACCAAAGACAGCAAAGTCGAAGGCACGGTCACCTTCACGAAATCGGGCGATGAAACCAAAGTCGTCGCCGACCTGACCGGGCTCACCCCGGGCAAGCACGGCTTCCACATTCACGAATTCGGTGATTGCTCTTCGCCCGACGGCAAGGCGGCCGGCGGACATTTCAACCCGACCAACAACCCGCACGCCGGCCACGATGCCGACAAACGCCACGAAGGCGACCTCGGGAACATCGAAGCCGACAGCGACGGCAAAGCCCACCTTGAATTGACCGACAGAATGCTCTCGATGAGCGGCGAGACCGCGATCATCGGTCGCAGCGTGATCGTGCACGAAAAAGCCGACGACATGAAAACGCAGCCCACCGGCGACGCGGGTGGCCGGGTCGCTTGCGGCGTAATCGGTATCGCGAAACCGTAACATGGGAGCCGCCTTTGCGCGGCGATAACTGATGAAGAATCGGGGCGCAGAGGCCCCTCCCACGTTTTCCCCTGTCCAACGACGGGTGACCTGTGCGAATTTTCTTCCCCAATGGAATTGATGACCCTCAAGGAAATTCGCCAGGCCGTCACCCAGGGCCCGGCCGAGGCGCGCGTCCACGTGCAGCTTGAGACGGTCGCGGCGAAATTCACCCGCGAACAAAAACCGTATTGCGAGCTCACCCTCGCCGACGCGGCCGATCGCATGACGTTGCGCGTCTGGAGCGATCACCCGAATTACCGTGCTTGCGACTCGATGCAGAGTGGCGATTTCGCCGAAATCACCGGCGAGTTTTATCAGCACCAGCAATACGGCCTCGACGTCCGTCATTGGAAATCGCGTCCGCTTAGCGGCGAGGAAAAGTCGCAACTTCTGCAAGGCCCGCCCGCGCTCCGCGCCAAGCAGGCGGCCGACTGGGAATTCATCGTCGCGACCACCTCCGCCATCGCCGACCCGCGTCTCTACGCGCTCTGCGCCGAGTTCATCAATCAATACGGCGAACGTTTCCGCAACAGCGCCGGCGCGCGCACTTATCACCACGCGCGCCGCGGCGGACTGGTCGAGCACACCGCGCAGATGATGCGCGTCGCCGCCCAGGTCGCGCCGCTCTACCCCGATCTCAATCTCGATCTCCTCGTCGCCGGCATCCTCTTCCACGATTCCGGCAAGCTCTGGGAAAATCATCTGCCTGCGACCGGCTTCAGCATGCCCTTCGACGAGCGCGGCGAGATGGTCGGCCACATCGGCCTCGGAATGGAATTGGTCAGCAACCTCTGGCGGAAGATCGAGACCGACGAGCGCGCCGAGGAATGGAAGAAGCTCCGCCCGTCGATGGAGGATTGCCGGCTACACCTGCTCCATCTCGTCGCCGCGCACCACGGCGAAATGCAATTCGGCTCGCCCGTTTTCCCGAAAACGCCGGAAGCCATCACGCTCAACTACATCGACAACCTCGACGCCCGTCTCGAAATGATCTTCGCCGGTTATCCGATCGCAAGGCCGCTCGCCGATCGCATTTTCGAGCGGGTGCGCCCATTGCCAGGAAACTTGGTCAAGTCGTTGGATAAATTCTCGGGTTAATCATCCCACGCGACAACTGACCACGCGCGCCACAATCTCTTCCGGGTAGCGCACGCGAGACGCGTGCGCTACCCAAGCCTCCGCCTCGCTTCCGCCAAATATTCCTCGTCGATCTCAAACCCGACGAAGCTCGTTAGGCCACACTGCCTGGCAGCCACGGCGGAATTCCCGATTCCGAGAAACGGATCCAGCATCCGATCCACTCTCGTTAGGCCGTGGAGCCGAATGCAATTCATCGCGAGCTGCACCGGAAAAGTCGCCGGATGCGGCCGCTCCTTCGCCCGACGCTGGATCGTCTCATACGGAACGAACCAGGTATTCCCGCGACAACGCCGATCGTGCCCGCCGGTATGCCCCCAGCGCGCGACGTTGCTCTTGTCCTGATACGGAACGCCGAGCGCGAGCCGGTCGAGCGGCGTCTTTCCGTCAGGCGTGAGATGAAACACGTACTCGTGGCAATCGTTCAAGTAGCGCGGCGAATTGATCGGCTTGAAATGCCCGCGCGAGACCTCCTCGCCGGCCTCGTTAGGCAGCGCGATCGACTTCACCCAATGAATCGTGTTCTGCAGCAGGAAGAACTTCCGCAGCCGCAAAACCAGTTCATGCGGCAACATCGGATTCGACGGCGCCGCGCCGACATTGAGAAAAAGCGAGCCGTCAGGCCGGAGCAATCGCTTCACCTGCGCCGCCCATTCCTCGCACCAGTCGAGATAAACTTCGCGACCCCCCGTATCGACATACTTCCCGTAGCGAATCCCGAGATTGTAAGGCGGCGAAGTCACGACCAGATCGATCGACTCCGCCGCCAGCGTCGCCATCCCCGTCACGCAATCCCCCAGCCGCAGGTCGAACTCCGTCACAAGGCCAACCTAAAGCCCCCGCTGCAAAGTACAACTCCGTAACCACCGAGCCTCACCATCCCAAAAAAAGGCCTTGTCATCCCGAGCCGCGAAGACGGCGAGGGACCTCCCAGTTTGCAACAAAAGTCCCCGGCATCGCCAGGACGCGCAGCTCGCAGTAGAGAGGTCCCTCTCCGCGCTGCGCCGGTTCGGGATGACATCACCAGCACACTCGATAAGTTACCACCCGATGTCGGACAAACCCGCCAAGCTCATCATCGCCGGCCGCGAATTCACCTCCCGGCTCCTCGTCGGCACCGGCAAGTTCGCCTCCAACGAGCTGATGCGCGACGCCCTTGCCGCCAGCGGCACCGAGCTCGTCACCGTCGCCCTGCGCCGGGCCGATCTCTCCGGCCAGAGCGACCCCTTCGCCAACATCCTCGATTTCATCGACCCCGATCGCTACCTCCTCCTGCCCAACACTAGCGGCGCCCGCAGCGCCGACGAAGCCGTCCGCCTCGCCCGGCTCGCCGTCAGCGCCGGTCTGCCCAGTTGGGTAAAACTCGAGATCCACCCCGACCCGCGCTACCTCCTCCCCGACCCGGTCGAGACCTTCGCCGCGGCGAAAATCCTCGTCGCCGAAGGCTTCACCGTCCTGCCCTACATCAACGCCGACCCCGTCCTGGCCAAGCGCCTTCAAGACATCGGCACCGCCACCGTCATGCCCCTCGGCTCGCCCATCGGGAGCAACCGCGGCATCGAGACCCGGGCCCAGATCGAGATCATCATCGAACAAGCCACCGTCCCGGTCGTGGTCGACGCCGGCCTCGGTGCCCCGAGTCAGGCCGCCGAAGCCCTCGAGATGGGCGCCGACGCCGTCTTGGTCAACACCGCCATCGCCATCGCCTCCGACCCGGTGCGGATGGCCAACGCCTTCCGCCGCGCCGTCGAAGCCGGCCGCGACGCCCGCGAGATCGGCCTCGCGGAGAGCCGCGCCACCGCCTCCGCCACCAGCCCGTTGACGGCGTTCTTCACCACGCCCGAACCCTCCTAATCGTGCTCGTGATCGACAGCGAGCGACTGGAATCCACCACGAGGTTCACGAAAGGCACGAAGGTGGAAGCAGGAAAATCCTCCCCAGGTTCTTCGTGGCGACTAGGCCCCGTAGTCGACCGGTAGACCCTCCGATTCAATCACCTCGCGTATTCTGCAGGTAGCTCGCCGCATTTGAATAGTATCCTCGCGTACTGGGCCCGCCGGACGCCGAATTCTGGCGAGCGTCTCGTATTCGACCAGAAGCGGCCCCTATCGGAGCGGCGACAAGCCAATTCAGACAGACATCATGGAATTCCCCCGGAACGCCTATCGTTTACGAGCAAAAATCAGCGAAATCCCACGAAAAAGCCGACAGTTTTCCCAAAAACTTCACGAATTTTAACCAGTGCGTCCTGCAACCCGGGAACGACGAGGCCACACCCAGCGCAGATTTGAAAGCCACCTCCGTGTCCTCCGTGGTGAAAAAAAAGAAGAAAAGAAAAGCTCGACAAGTTTTCCACCCATTTGAAAAAATCCCAAAAAACAGAAATAGAAAATATGAAAGACGAGTTCCACCTCTAACTGTGCCAATCACAGAGCAATATCGAAAGAATCTAAAGCGTATAGCGAGTCGGCTTCTGCAAATCGAATCCCAGACTCGGGGGTCTATTCG
>JALYOR010000134.1 GCA_030856765.1 Verrucomicrobiota bacterium
TTGGAAGAAAGAGGACGGCACCCTGGCGGCGAAAACGGTAAAACTGGGCGCCAAGACCGACGGGAAGAAGACCAGGACCGACGCGCAAAAGAAGGAGGGCAAGGCGAATAAAGAAGCCGCCTCCAGCGCGTCACCGAAGCCGTAGTCGTTAGGCAGAAGGGCCGCTACGTTTCGTGCGTGGCGCGGAGCGCGACTCGCAGGTCGTCGACGAATAAGGCGTACTCACGCTTCCGGGCGGTCTCGTCCGACTGGCGCAGGAGGGAGGAAGGATGCACCGTCGCGACGACGCGCGGGGCGAGTTCTACCGCCAGCACTTTACCCCGCTCCCGCGTGACTCGAAAGGAAGAGCCGAAGAGAGCCTGGGCCGCAGTCGAGCCCAGGCAGACAAGGACCCCTGGCCTCACGACACGGAGTTCGGCTTCGAACCACGGCCGGCAGGCGGCGATATCACGCGCGCCGGGCTTCTGATGGATGCGCCGTTTCCCGCGCGGCTCCCATTTGAAATGCTTGACCGTGTTGGTGACGTAAACGCTCTCGCGATCGATCCCCGCCTCTTCCAGCGCGCGATCGAGGAGCTGTCCGGCCGGGCCGATGAAAGGCTTGCCGCTCAAGTCTTCCTGATCGCCCGGTTGTTCGCCGAGCAACATGATTGCGGCCTTTTTCGGTCCTTCGCCGAAGACGGTTTGGGTCGCGTTTTTGTAAAGCGGGCAAGCGGTGCAAGTGGCCGCCGCCTCGCGCAGTTTCGTTAGGCTGGCAGTCTCCGGAACAGGGGCTGGTCGCCATTCGTCTCCGGCGGCGCTTTTCTTGGCGGCGCTCTTTTCCATCATCGTTTCAACCCGGCGCGGGGCCTCGCGCAGAAGCCCGGGGATCAGCTCCGCTTCCGGCAGGTTGCGCCAATACTTCTTCGGCATTTCGGCCTGCATTGCGTGCACTTTGACGCGGGCCGGATTGAAGATGTTGGCGTAGTAGGTGCGCCAAAGATTTTCCATCTCGTCGGCCCCAGGCGCTTCCGCCCGGAGCACGCCGGCGGTGAAGGTTAGCGCCTCTCTATCCCAGTGGGCGCAGCGATCCGGGGTCAGAATCGACCAGCGCATGGAGGCGAAGCGATCGGCGAAAAACGGCGCGTTCTGTTCCACGATGTGATGCGCCGGTTCGAACCAGGCGACGAACCATTTCTCCGCGCCGTGCGCCACCTCCCGAAAGCGAACGAAGGCCCGCATTTTGTGCAGATCGCGCCTAACGGATTTCTCGAAGTCGGTCGCCTGCGCGACGTCGGGATCGACCGCGATCTCGAGCAGATGCGGTTCGCCGTGGGTGAGCCGCCAGAGCAGGCGATAGAGCAACGGCCAGCGCGCCGGGTCGCGATGCAGCGCCACCCGGCGAGCGAGCGGGAGAAAGCGTTTCGGGACGCGGATTTGCGAACCGGCTGAGGTCGACGGAGGCGTTTCCGCTTCGTCGAAGAGCTGGAGCGCCGGCTGATCTTCTCCGATTTCCTCCCAGGCGATTTCCGCGGGCGGCAGGTCGCTCTGGAGCGCGCGACGGGTGACCGCTTGCCAGCGCGCGAAGGTCGGTAGAAATGAAATTTGCTCCACGCTGCTAGAGCTGGCCATTGATGACCGAAGGTTCGATCGCGAAAAGATCGAGTTGTTTCGGCCTAACGATAAGCAGGGAAGCGAGATCGTCCCGCTCCAGGTTCCGCGCTTGCGGGTTTGGATCCGCCGTCGTGACGAACGGGAGAACTTTTTTCAGGGGCAGATGCAATCGCATCAGGTCCTCGAGCCGCAGTTGGTGCCAGCGCCGGACCCGCAGGATGCGCTCGACACTCTTTGTCCCCAGCCCAGGCACCCGGAGGAGCAAATGGCGCGGGGCCTTGTTCAGGTCGACCGGGAAGAGCGCGCGATGGCGCAACGCCCAAGCCAGCTTGGGGTCGAAGGTGAGATCGAGATTGGGCGTTTCCTTTGTTGTGAGCTCGTGCGCGGCGAAGCCATAGAAACGGACCAGCCAGTCCGCCTGATAAAGGCGATGTTCCCTCACGAGCGGCGGTGCCTGTAACGGCAGCTTGCTCGACGCGTCGGGAATGGGGCTGAAGGCAGAATAGTAAACCCGGCGCAGTTTCTGGCGCGCATAGAGTGAGGTCGCCTGTTGCAGGATGGTCGCGTCGGACGCATCGGTTGCACCGACGATCATTTGCGTGCTTTGCCCTGCCGGAGCGAAAGCCGGCGCCTTGCGATTTTGCTTCCGCTCGGTCTTGGCGGCGATGATGCGGTCCTTGATCCCGCTCATTGCGCGCTTCGTGTTTTCGAAATTTTTCTCCGGCGCGAGCGTTTGCAAGGCGGCCGGGGTGGGCAGCTCGATGTTGATGCTGATCCGATCGGCCCAGCGTCCCGCCTCTTCGATCAGAGCCGGCGATGCTTCCGGGATCGTCTTGAGATGTATGTATCCACGGAATTGGTGATCGACCCGCAAGGTCCGCGCGACCTGGATTACCTGCTCCATCGTGTAATCGGGATTGCGAATGATGCCCGAGCTGAGAAAAAGTCCCTCAATGTAGTTGCGCCGATAGAAATCGAGCGTGAGCTGAACCACCTCTTCCGGGGTAAAGCGTGCGCGTTGCACATTGCTCGAAGCGCGGTTGATGCAGTAGAGACAATCGTAAATGCAGAAATTAGTGAGGAGAATTTTGAGCAGGGAAACGCACCTGCCGTCCGGCGTGTAGCTGTGACAAATGCCTGTCCCGGTGGTGGAACCGATGCCTTTGGATCCGCGCGAGTTGCGTTTCGTCGTCCCGCTACTGGCGCAGGAGGCGTCGTATTTCGCCGCGTCGGCGAGGATGGCGAGTTTGCGATCGAGTTCCATGCGGCGCGTTAACTTTTTGGCATCTCCATTCGTTCGATTTTGAGACAGCAATGGATGCGATAATCGATACACCGCGACTGATTCTCCGTCATTTCGTCGAAGCGGATCTCGACCCGCTGGCGGCCTTGATGGCGAACCCCGATTTCATGCGTTTCTCGAGCGGCGTTTTCAGTCGGGAAGAAACCGAGCGCTTTCTTTTACATCGCGTGATCGCACCGGCGCGCGAAGGGAAACCGAGTCAGTTTGCCGTCGTCCTGCGCGCAGAAGATCGTTTGATTGGTCACTGCGGTTTCTTTCGACAAGTGGTGGATGAAGTAGACGAAATCGAGATCGGCTACCGGCTGCAGCCCGATTTTTGGAACCGCGGACTGGCGACCGAAGCGGCACGGGCGGTGCGCGCCTATGCCTTCGACGTCCTAAAACTTGAGCGGGTGATTTCACTCATCCATCCCGAGAACCACGCCTCCCGTCGGGTGACGGAAAAGAATGGGATGACCCTCGAAAAAACGACTCTCTTCCGGGGCTGTCCCGCTCAGGTATTTTCCTGTGGCCCCGGGGCGGTGTGACGGCGCAGGAATTCTTCCGCGAGCGCGCGGTAGGCTTTCGCGCCGCTGCCGTTGGCGTCGTATTCGAGAATGCATTTTCCGAAACTCGGCGCCTCGCTCAGGCGGACGGTGCGGGGGATGACGGTCTCGTAAACGCGTGGTCCAAAATGCTCACGGACGTCCGCAACGACCTGCGAACTGAGGTTGGTGCGGCCGTCGAACATGGTCATCAGGATGCCGCCCAATTCGAGTTTACCGTTGGCGCCCGAATCGCGCACCTGCTCGATCAGCCTGACGATCTTGACCAAACCCTCGAGGGCGAAGTACTCGCACTGAATTGGAGTGAGGAGTTCATCGGCGGCAGCGAGCGCGTTGGTCATGAGAATGCCTAACGACGGCGGGCAATCGAGCAGCACGTAATCGAAAGTGTCGTCCTCGCGCAGGATCTTGAGCGCCTGGGAGAGGCGGGTGAGGTGATCGTCCATCCGGGCGATTTCGATTTCGGCCCCGGCCAGGTCGATATCCGCCGGGATGATGAAGAGTTGTTCGAGCCGAGTGGGCAGGATTTTCTCGGTCACGGGATCGTCGCCTAACAATGCCCCGTAGAGACTCTGCCCTTCCAGGCCCTGCAGTCCGAAGGAGCTGGTCGCGTTGCCCTGCGGGTCGAGATCGATCAAGAGGACGCGCGAGGCGCGCGCGGCCAGGGCCGCAGAAAGGTTGACCGCGGTGGTCGTTTTACCGACCCCGCCTTTTTGATTAGCGATCGCGACGACTTTCATCGGGGAACAATCTGGGTGCGGAGCTCAAAGGTGCGCCGGCCATCGGGTTCCTGCCAGAGAAGTTGATCGGGAGTGGGTAGCATTTCGGTCACTTCCAATTCACCGGCTTTGACCAGCCAGCGATGAAAAATTTCGAGAAAGAGGTAACTTTCCAGGTCGATGTAAACCGGTTTGGTATCCTTGTCGCGACCTTCGACCCCGCTGCGGCGGAGGGCCTGTTCGGTCGGCCGGATGTAAACGTGACGCGGCAGTTCATGGGCTTCCCGCAGGCGTTCGACGGCCACGACCAGCGCGCGCGAGATTCCGGTAAAATCGCCGTGGCCAAGCTCCTCAAGAGCGACTGTCCAGGAGCGGCGTTGGACCACCACTTTTCCGCAGCGCAAACGCGGAGTGTGTCGGCCTAACGAAAAGCTGAACGGGTGAAAGCCGAGCGGAATGGTCCAGGCCCGGGCGAAGGAGCCGAGATATTCGTGCGAGCCTCGCCGGCGCAGGCCGACGTCGCCGTTCTGCTCGTCGATGAAAACTTCGGCTTCGGCGGGCGGGACAGTCTTCCACTGCGGGTGACCGCGTTGCGGAGCGACGAAATAAGTCAGCTCAGGCAGCGCGTCGAAGAATCGGACTGCGGTGGTGGCGGTGAAGTCGACGGCGAAGTAGCCGAAATGAAAACTGGGCCGCCCGCAGGTGGCGGCCGTGAGGGCGGCGCGCAAAACTTCCTTCGCGGGACAAGACCAATAAAAGCCGTGATGGAGAAGAGCGACGGGAGGATGGAGCTCGGCCAGCACCCATTGATAATCGCCGCGCTCGACCGCCGCGACGGAGGCGGCGCCAAGCTGCAAATCGGCGGATGGATAGGTGTATTCAGCAAAGGGAGGGTAATCGAAATCCCGCCTCACGAAGTGGCAATCCGCAGCGGTGAGTTCGTATTCCGGCAGCTGCGCGTGAGATTGCAGGTTCTCGGCGAAAGCGGCTTTGACTTCGCGAAAGGCGTTGTGGGCGAAAGCGATCATACCGGGGCCGGTGAGCGGCATCTGCCTTTCCGTGCAGTGGCGAAGGAAAGCGGGTAACGCGATGGCGCCATTCTGGAGGGGGGCTTTTTCAAGCAGGCCGCGCAGGCCCGCCGCGACCCGGCTGGCGACGTAGGCGTAGTTGTCGCACCAGAGGTCGATCCAGGGGGCGGCCTCGCGCGCTACTTCATCGATCAGGTCGGCGCCGATCGAGAAATTCGTTTCGCGGAAGCATTCTTCGCCGATCGGGTTGGTCGCGGCGTAGAGAAAGCGGCTGGCGGTCTTCTGTGCTCCTAGTTTAGCAAGGCGCGAGAGCGCGTCGTCGATGATAACCACGCGGTCGATCGGGTTTGGGGTGTTCGCGAAAGTTTTGGGCAGGGCGACAAGCGGCCGGAGAATTTCCAGCCACCGACCTCGGAGGGGGCTATCCCGCCAGGCTTCTACATCCGCCAGCAGAGCCGCCGCAGCGTGTGGCTCGATCGCGGGCACCTCCAATTCCCAACGAATGAGGTTTCGCTCCGCCAGGCCAGTCAGTGCGATCATCGTCTCACCTAACGAGTAAGCAGGGTTATGCCCGTCGCAGCACCGAAGAAGTGCGAGCGTTTCATTGTCGAGCGGGATCGATTCGCCGGTTTCGGTATTGATGACTTCCTGGCCACCGAGAAGGAGGTGGGGCGCGAGTCGCGGTGCGATTTCGATCCTCGTCGTTGGATCGGCGTTGATCGCGGCCGCGATGCCGTGTGCGGTCCAGCGTTCCAGGAAGGTTTCCCGGCGGGCGATTCCTGGTTGGGGATCGAGTGTTATTCCATCGTTCTGAAAATCCAGAGCGCCCCAACCCTCTGGACCAAATGCGCTGAGGGAATCGTTTTTTGCGGCGATGCGTTGCAGATACAGAAGCAGGTGTCGCTCGTCGGATCGAGCTTGTTTATTGCGGGGTGGAATAGGGCCAAGCGGCATCGCGAGTGGGCGAAAGACGCGCTCACGAACGGCCTCTCCGGCAAAGACGAGATAAGCGGGCAGGTATTGGTGGGCCGCCGTAAAGAGTGCCATGCGTGCAGCTTCGATTTCCTGCTCAATCGAATCGTTCAGCGCCTCTTCTGCTCCGGCGAGGCGCAATGCAGATTTGTTCCATTTCTCCAGAGGGCCATCGGGTAATTCGATTGTCGATGATGGTAGACCGGCGCGAATGATCCTCCGATAGGCGCGCATTTGCTCCTTCGGCATGAAGGATCGCGAATTGGCCAGGAACTGATCGGCCTCATCCTTCGCCTGGCTCGTCTCTTCGCGATAGCGATGAACTTCGTGTGCAGCCTTGGTGGTTCCGGGGGTCGTCAGGCGCTCCACTGATTCAAATGGGATGCCGGCCATCCGAATCAAAAAGATCGGTGCGATGCGATATCCGGCGTCCGCCACGCCTGAAGAAAACAGAAGAGAGACGGAGGGCAATCAATAATGCCGCCGCGCAATTTGCGGAGCGTGCCCCCGCGCGAGGCATTCAGCTAATGATCAGGAATTGACCAGGGGAAGGCGGATCGTGATCGTGGTGCCGGCGCCGGCAGTGCTCTCGACCTTGATCGAGCCGCTGTGATCTTCGATGACCTTCTTGGTGATATAGAGGCCCAGTCCGGTGCCGCTCTTGCCTTGCTTGGTCGTGAAGTAGGGATCGAAGATTTTTGCGATTTGCTCGGGGTTGATGCCGCAACCAGTGTCGGCGATGCGAACGTCGACGTAGAAATCCTTCCGCAGGCAGGTGACTTCGACGGTGGCCTTGCTCTCAGTGGAAGCCTGGATGGCGTTGATAATGACGTTCTGAATCGCGCGCGTGATCTGAATGGCGTCGCCTTTGAGCGAACAGCCATCGTGGGTCACGTCGCATTTCAATTCGACGCCGGTTTCCTCGGCCATGGCGCCGACGCTGGCGACCACTTCGCGCACGATCTCGGAGACGGAAATCTCCTGGGGCGGAGCGGCCTCCACACTGCCGTAGCTTTGCCACATGTTGAGCAGGTCCCGGCAAAGACGCACATTTTGTTCGATGATCTCGAGTTCCTTGTTGGAGTTGACCGCGTTGGGATCTTCCGATCGCTCCGATTCCTCCAGCTTCTTCGCCAGGAGCTGGACGTAGCCCCAGACAATGGTGAGCGGATTGCCGATGTCGTGGACGAACTCCGCCGACGCCTGGCCCAGAGAAGCGAGCCTTTCCTTTTGCGCAAGCTCCTGGAGCAAACGGTTGTTGAGTTCTTTGATCTCGCCCGCCGCGCTCTCGCTGGTCCGGTGCAGCCGGGTGCGTTCGACGTTGCGGCTGATCACTTCGCGCATCTCGCGCGCATCAAATGGCTTGCTGATGTAGTCGTTGGCGCCGAGGCGGAGTGCTTCCTTGGCCGTCTCGAGCGCACCGAATCCGGTCAGCATGATGACTGAAAGGTGAGGGTCGATTTGCCGAATTCTGCGCAAACCTTCGATCCCAGTCATGCCGGGCATCCGAATATCCATGACGATGGTGTCGGGTTTTTTTTCGCTCAGAAGCTTTAACCCCTTCTCGACGGTATCCGCCGTATGGACCTGATAACTCGGTTTCAAAAGCATCCGCAGGCTCTCGCGCGGACCCATTTCGTCGTCGATGACGAGGATTTGTGGGAGTTCGGCGTTAGCGATCATTGCTTGCCATCGCTAGAAGCTAGGGACGTACCCTCGGCGAGGAAAATCTGCAGGATTCTGGAAATGAATTCATTCCTGTGGGCGACGCTGTTGTAAATCGAGGAGGAACGCAAGGGTGAAATTGTGAATAACTTAAAGTTTGTCGACAAACTACGAGAGACGGACAATCTGTTGGTCTGTGAATAACTTCTGTTAAAAGGGGCGGCAGTTTAGGGCGGGAGACGCATGGGACATCGTAATCGGGTCGTGGTAACTGGAATGGGGGTGATCGCCCCTAACGGGATTGGACTGAAGGAATACTGGCGTACGCTGGCCGCGGGCCAGAGTGGAGTCGGTCCGATCACGCTCTTCGATGCGACCGGTTTCAAGAGCCGGATTGCAGGTGAAGTCAAAGGTTTTGATCCCCTTGATCACATGCCTTTGCAGTGGAAACCAAAGCGAATGGGGCGGCATACCCAGTTTGCCTATGCCGCCACCCAGATGGCTCTTCGGGATGCGAATTTTGATCCACGGACGGACAGCCTGCGCAGTGTTCTGCCGGTGTGTATCGGCGTGAGTTCGAGCGCCTTCGATGTGATCGAAAGTGGGTTCAAGGAACTGCAGGGCCGGGGAGCGCAAGGGATTAATTCTGGCATGGTGCGCAATTGCCAGCCCCAGGCGGCGGCCCTTCTCATCGCGCAGAAGCTCGGAGTGCAAACACAGGCTTCGACCATTTCCTCCGCTTGCAATTCCGGGATTGATGCTATCGCTTCGGCCGCCACGATGATCAGCTCGAGCGACGTGGAACTCGCGATCGCGGGCGGTGCGGATGCGCCCGTCACGCCCCTGGCCATGGCCAGCCTCGCTTCGGCCGGGCTAAGTTCTTTTGCCAACGGCGATCCCGCCCGGGCGAGCCGGCCCTACGACGCGAGCAGCGATTCCGGGGTTATCTCGGAAGGCGCCGGCGTGGTGATTCTGGAGAATCTCGATCATGCCCTCGCCCGGGGCGCGCAGATGTATCTGGAGATCACCGGTTACGCGGCCCAGATGGATCGGGAGCCAAATGATCCTTTCGACGGGCTCGAAGCCACGATGCGGATGGCGATGGCCAACGCCGGCCGGGATGTGCGCGACATTGATTATATTTGTTCCTATGGACCGGGTCATCCGATTCTCGACGCTTCTGAGGTGCGAATGATTCGGCGGGTTTTCTCGCCCGCGGCCGCTCATGTGCCGGTGAGTTCGATCAAGGGCGTGACGGGTAATCCGCTCTCCGCCGCGGGCCCCATGCAGCTCATTTCGTGTGCGCTGGCCTTTCGCCACGGCGTCATTCCGCCCACGGCTAATCATGACTCACCGCTGCCGGGCTGCGAATTGGATTTTGTGCCGCGAAAGGCCCGAAAAGCGCTATTGAACTGTGTCTTAATCAATGTGCGTGGTTTGGGCGGCGGAAATAGCAGCATGGTGGTGGAAAGAGTGCAGGAGGACTAGGCGCGCCGCCCACGCTGCCCGGAGCGACCCTTACATGCCACCTCGCAAACCGGCATCATGACACCCGCCACGATTTCAACATGGGTCGCGATGGTGGTTCAACTGTCGCTCGGGCTCGCGGTCTTTCAGGCCAATCGGCATCGGCTGGCCAACCAATGCTTCCTTTTCTTGTCCCTGACGATCGATGGGTGGTTGGGCAGCTTGTTGCTGGCTTTCACCGCAAGCACGCCAGCCATCGCTGAGTTTGCCATCCGCCAGGCCTCGGCTGCCGGCGTGGTCTATCTCCTGGCTCTCAATCTCCTCCGGCTCTCCGTCGGTCAGCGAAATCTCGGTTGGAAGAATGTGCTGGGGAATTCGCGTATCTGGCTGGCCACAACGGTGACCATGATTGCGTTGTGCCAGACAAAATTTTTCCTGATTCGGGCAGAAATGCCCCATTTTGACCTCAACCAGGTCGCCCCTAGTCCGGTCTACGGACCGGGGATTAATCTTTACGCGATTTATTTCATAGTCGCGTTTCTGACCCTGATCGTTAGTTACGGGCGAGACCTCCGCAAAACCAAGGGGGGCGAGCACGCCGAGCTTTCTTTCATTCTCATCGGAGCGATTGCGGCGATGGCCTTCGCGCTCCTTCTCTCTTTCGTCCTGGAGTATTTTATGGGCCAGACCCGCGCCCTTTGGTTCGCGCCTTTCCGGATCATCATTCTGAGCCTGGTCATTGCTTACGGCATCGCGACGCGGAAGATCTTGGAAGTCGGCTACTTTATGCGCCGGGCTATTTCCCATGTCGTTCTCGGCACCTACCTGATAGCCCTCTACAGCCTCATTTGGTGGCTCTGCTATTCGGTTTTCGTCCCGATGATGGGGCCGACGGGGCGCTCGATCGCTCATCTCGCGGCTGCTCTGGTAATCGCGTTCGCCATGGCGCCGGCGCGAGGCGTTTCTCAGTCCCTCGCGGATCGCCTCTTTGTCGGCACGCGACGACTCGATTTCCAGGCGACGATGAATCAGGCGGCGGCGATTCTTCGCTCGGTCACCACGCTGGCCGATCTGCTGGAGAGATTCGGCCTGACGATCGGCCAGGCGGTGGACACGGAGCGAGTCTTCCTGCTCTTACCCGAAGAGGAATTTTACGCCCAGCGTTTCCCGACCGTCGCGGGCGGCTCGCGGACGATGCGAATGGAGTTGCACCGCGACCAGGCGATCATTGCCCATCTCGAACGCACCCAGGAACCGATCGTCCTCGACGAACTCCATCGCGTGCGCTCCACGCCGGAGCTGGAACGGGTGCGCCGCCAGATGAAGTCACTCCACGTCGCGGTCGCGATGGGAATTTTCTCCCGCGAACACCTCGCCGGCGTCATGCTGCTGGGTCCGCGCCGTTCCGGCAGCATCTATGGAACGGTGGAACAGAGCGCGCTGCTCGTGCTCTGCGGCCAGCTCGCAGTGGCGATCGAAAACGCCCAGCTTTTCACCGAGGTCCAGAACGCCAAGATCTACAACGAGACCCTGCTCCAGAACCTGACCACCGGGGTGGTGGCGGCGGATCGCAACGGCTTGATCACCGTCTTCAACCGCGAAGTCGAGCAGATCACCGATCTCTCGGCTTCCGAGTTACTCGCGCGTAAATTGACCAATCTTCCGGAGCCGTTGCGCGATGTCTTGAACGAGACCCTGACCTCCGGCGAGCGGCAGGAAGATCGTGAGATTTCTCTCCGGACCGGAGACAAAGGGACGATTCTGCGCGCCAGCAGTTCCATCTTCCATGGCCAGGATGGCGAGCCGCTTGGTGCCCTCATGGTGTTGACCGATATTACCACGCTCAAACGTCTCGAGATGCAAATCCGGCGAAGCGATCGTCTCGCCAGCCTCGGCACCCTTTCCGCCGGTATGGCGCATGAAATCAAGAACCCGCTCGTCTCGATCAAGACCTTTGCTCAGCTCCTGCCCGAGCGGTATCAAGACTCCGATTTTCGCGAGACTTTCTTCTCCCTGATCGGGCACGAAGTGGACCGAATTGATTCGTTAGTCAACCAGCTCCTCCGCTTCGCCCGGCCGGCCAAGCCGCTGCTCAAGCCGATGCACGTGCATGAAGTTTTAGAAAAAGCGCTTCTTCTTATCGGTCATAGGCTTTATCAGAAAGATATCAAATTGACTCGTTCCTGGCACGCTGAAGTTGATACGATCCGGGCCGATGCGGACCAGATCGAGCAGGTTTTTCTTAACTTCTTCATCAATGCCCTCGATGCCATGAAACCGGGTGGCTCCCTTACGGTGGCGACGGAAATCGGGACGACCGATATCTGGCCGAGCGCGTTGCCGACCGAGACGCGGGATTCGCGCGAGATCCTGCGCATTTCCGTGCTGGACGATGGAAGCGGAATCAAACCCGAGGACGTAGCCCATGTCTTCGATCCATTTTTCACGACCAAAGACTACGGAACCGGCCTCGGCCTCTCCGTGGTCCACGGCATCGTGCAGGAGCACGGGGGGCAGATCGAGGTCGAGAGCGAGCTGGCCCGTGGGACCACCTTTCACATCATGTTACCTTTGGTCCGCTTCGAGGAAGAAGTGGCGGCGGCATGATTTTACCCGCCGCCTGCATTCTTTATACCGAAGATTCTGATTTCGTTAGGCGGGTCAGCGCTTATCTCCGGACTCTCTCCCCAATGCAGCACGTCTCCGAAGCCGATCGTCTTGATCCGGTGTTGGGACGCAACCAACCGGCTTTGCTCCTGTTTGACCTGCGTAGCCGGGAGAGCCACGACCTTCTCGCGCAAGTGCGACGCCAATGGCCCGAGATAGTGATCGTCGGCTTCGGTGTGCTGCGGTCCGAGCCCCTGCGCGACGCGGAACAGTCCGGAATCTATGCCGTGGAAGATGTCAATATCGAGCGCCGTCAATTTCAGGCTCTCGTCTCGCGCGCGCTCGATTACCTCCGCGTCCTGGAGGATAATCGCGCCCTGCGCGCAGAGTCGGCGCAGGCCCCCGCGCTGCTCGGGCCGGCCATGGCGGACCCAGCCCCTGGATCGAACGGCGCATCTCTGGCCATGCTGCGTTTCCCGCGCATTTTTCAACGGCGCGAAGATTCGGATTTGCTCGCCGATCACGTGGTCGAGGGATTGGCCGACACGATGCAGGTTACGCGGGTCGGTATGTTTGGCCGGCGTCATCCCGGCGGAGTTTTTCAGCTCCGCGCCGGACTCCGCTGTCTGCCCGAGACCTACGCGTTGGAATACGACGCGCGGGATCCCTTACTGCGCTGGTTTGAGCTTCACGCGCATCTCATCTGCCGAGCCCATCTCGCGCAGACTCAGGAGCGGGCGCAACGCGAACTTCTCCGCCGTGCGATGGATACTCTCGGTGCAGAAGTGCTGGTCCCGCTCTTCGCCCGCGGTCGCGTCTGTGGCTGGCTCTTTTTTGGCCATCGCCTCACGGGGCAGCCTTTCGATCAGGGCAGCCTCGAGATGCTGATGAGTCTCGGCGAACACGTCTCGACCGTCTTGGAAAATGCGCAGCTGAACGAAGAGGTCACGCGGCAGAAGACGCTGGCCGAGACATTGCTGACCGCCCTTCCGCCCGGGATCCTGGCCTGCGACGAAAACGGCAGTGTCCGCTGGTGCAATCCGACCGCGGAATCGATTCTGGGACTGGTGGCGACCGAGATTTTAAATCAGCCGGTCGAGATCGCCGGCAGCCATCTCGCCGCACTCTTGCGCGAAACCTTGGAGAGCCCGAGACAGTTATCCGGGCAACAGTGGGTCGATCCCAACACGCGGCGGTCTCTTTCCGTCCAAACTCGCCGGCTCATTCATCAGGGCGATTCGTTAGGCGCGGTCGCCGTGATTCAAGATCTCACGCCGGAAGAATCGCTCCGCCAGAAACGCGAACTGATGGATCGGGCGGCGTTTTGGACCGATCTCGCGGCCAGCATGTCGCACGAAGTGCGTAACCCGCTGGTCGCGATCAAGACTTTTGCGCAGCTTTTGCCTGAACGCTTCGACGACCCCGATTTTCGACGCGATTTTAACCAGATCGTGGTGCAGGAAATCGACCGGCTCGATCTCATCATCACTCAGATCAACAACTTCGCTCATCCTCCCGAACTCCATTTCAAGCCGCTTGATCTGCGCACCCCGATGAAACGGGCGATCGAGTTGGTCCGCGCGCGCTCGGCGCAGAACGGATTCTCGATTGAAACTACTTTGCCGGACGACCTTCCGCGCGTGGTGGGGGACGAGACCGCGTTGGCCGAAGCGTTCGCCCATCTGGTCGCGAATGCCGCCGAGGCGACTCACGGTCAACCCCGGGGACGCATTACTCTCTCCGCGAAGTCGATTCGCGATGGCGATCATACCAGCGGCGTCGTGGTTACGGTCCACGACAATGGCCGGGGTATTTCGGCCGATCTGCGGGACAAGATTTTTTCTCCGTTCTGCACGACCAAGGCGCGCGGGATGGGCCTCGGCCTGCCGATTGTGAAGCGCACCGTCTTCGATCACAACGGGCGGGTGGACGTGGACTCAAACTCCCACGGCACGTCGGTCAGCGTTCTCCTGCCGGTGTTGGAAAACGGCGCCTGAGGGCGGCGGCGGCGCCCGCAGTTGAGAGTTTGTCCCGGCGAGTCCAGAGTGGGGTCTCAGTTTTTGAGATACCTATGATCGTTACCACCAAACAGCTCTACAAGGTCGCCTACGGGAAATTTGCCGTCGGCGCCTACAACGTGAACAACATGGAACAGATCCTCGGATTATTCCGCGGCAACGTGCAAAGCCAGGCGCCCTTCATCATTCAGCTCTCGAAAGGCGCGCGGAAATACGCCGACAAGCGGATGCTCGAGGCCCTCATTCGGACGGCCGAGAAAATGTTCACCGACGCGATTTTCGCGGTCCATCTCGATCATGGCGACGAAGAGACCTGCTACGATTGCATCGACTCCGGATTTTATAGCTCGGTCATGATCGACGCCAGCCACGAGTCGTTCAATGAGAACGTCGCCATCACCAAACGCGTCGTCGATCGCGCCCACCAGAAGGGGATCAGCGTTGAGGCGGAGCTCGGCCAGCTCGGAGGTGTCGAGGAAGACATCCAGGTCGACGAAGGCCACGCTTCGCTGACCAATCCGGACGAAGCGGTCGAATTCGTGAAACAGACTGGCTGCGATTCGCTCGCGGCCGCGATCGGCACCAGCCACGGCGCCTATAAATTCCAAGGAAAACAAGGCCTGCACTTCAACGTCATAGAGGAAATCCAGAAGCGGATTCCCGGTACTCCCATTGTCATGCACGGCAGCTCTAGCGTGCCGGTCGAAGAGGTGGAGCGGATCAATGCCGCCGGCGGCAAACTCGATCCTTCTGCGCGCGGGGTGAACGAAAAGGAATACCTGCCCGCCGCGAAGCTGGGCGTGACCAAGGTCAACATCGACACGGATGGCCGGCTCGTCTGGACGCGAGTACACCGCGAGTTTTTCCGCGATCATCCCGAGCAATTCGATTTCCGCCCGCCGGGCAAGATTTTCGTTGAGGAATACGCGAACTTCATCGCGCATAAGAACGAGAAATTGGGTTCGGCCAATCAACTCGACGCAATTAGAGCGAGTCTCTAGGCCGACCGAAAGTTTTACAGGCTGGCGAAGCGAACGCCTGGGCAACAGCAATGCCCGAGTACGAGGCAGACTTGGCTTCGTCCGGGGGCTCGACCTGGAAGGTAAGTCTGACGTAGTTGGCCTCGATCCCAACCAACGAGAGCGTAAAACGACGCTTGTGGCGGAAGGGCACGACGCCCTCGACGGTGCTCCATTCCGGGCTGTCCGGCGCGAGCCGCTGGTTAGAGACGGCGATTGATAACCGCCCCGCGGCGCGGATATTTTCGTTGAGAAAAGTAAAATCGCGGGAAGGCGAGGTTCCGGTGAGGCAAATGATGAATGAGGTCGCCCCCGGCGGCAGGGCATAGCTGGTCCTGCTGCCCTCGACCACCACGGAAGAGGTCACCTCGGGCCGGACGCCTTCGGCAAGGGCGGAATTGAGGATGGAAAGCGCGCCGGTGCCGGCTATTCCCAGTGATCGCAACCAGGCCGCGAGAGATCGAGATTCCATGGGCATCACTGAAGCTTGAATCGCGCCAGCCCGGCTTTGGTTCGTCAGTCTTCGACCGCAGTTTGCCTAGGAGGAAATCTGACGTTTCGAGAGTGAAATTTAGCTTGATGCCGCCAGCGGCGCTGCGTAAAACAGCCGCAAATAAACGGAACCTTCGCGTGAAGGCTTGAGGACGGATGGTCCCCAGAGCCGATTTGCACGTTCGCCGCCTTGGCAAGCTTGCGTTATCGTCACCCCGCGGGTGGTACCACATCTGCTAACCTAGATCGCTGACCCATTATGAGGATGGATTTTAAACCCACTTCCCCTTTCGCCGCTTCCGTGGCCTTGCTATTAGTTTTGCTGCTGCCTTGCTGCGTCCCCGCGCTCCGCGCGCAGGAGGCCGTCCGTCCATCGCTCGCCGGCGAGGCTGCGGCTGAAGCACGACGCCAATCAATCGATCAAATCCCGTATAACCTGCTCGTCGGTCCGGTGCGGTTCCGGTTTAGCATCACCACTGGCGTCGAATACAACGACAACATCAATCTGGCGGAAACGAATCAGCAATCGGATGTGATTATCCGTCCGCAGTTCAATATCAACGCCATCTGGCCGGTGACACAGCTTAATTCCCTCAGGCTCGATCTCGGGCTCGGCTACGGTTTCTACCTCGATCATCCGAACGCTAACACAAACGGCGTCCTAATCTCGCCCGGTTCGCAGCTTTCATTCGATATTTTTATCATGGATTGGCGGATCAACCTGCACGATCGTTTTTCGCTCCAGCAGGATCCGGTGGCCCAGTTACAGTTGAGCAATGTGGTCGATTACGGCCGCTTCGAGAACACCGCTGGTATATCGGTGCTCTGGGACTTGAACAAGGCGGTCCTCACTTTTGGTTACGATCACTACAGCTACGTTTCCACGACCGACACTTTCTCTTATCTCGACCGCAACGCCGAAGAGCTTTCCGCCAGCGCCTACTTCGCGCTCACCTCGACCACCGGCGCCGGTCTCGAATCAGCCGTCGTCTTTAACTATTACGACGAGAATTTCCTGAACGATTCGGTGACCTATAGCATCGGCCCCTTCGTTGAAACGCAGATCACCAACTACCTCAAATTACGGGCGGCCGTCGGATTCCAGTTCATCGACTTCGAAGGCGGCGGGATCGTTGGCGATTCGAGCGACTCCAATGATTACTATGCGAACATCCTGCTTTCGCATCGGATTAATGCCGCGATCTCCCAGACCATTTCTGCCGGCCACGAATCGCAGCTCGGCGTGAACTCGAATTACGTGGCCCTCAATTACGTCCGCCACACCGCCACTTGGAACATCATCAACAGTGTCCTCTTTGCGACGGAGCTATTCTACGAAGACGGTGACGATTCCGGCGGTCTTTTCTCCGAGCATATTCAGCGTTACGGCGGCGCCGCCACGCTTGGTTACCAGCTGACTCCTCACATCACGATCGGCCTGCGTTATCAATACACCCAAAAGCAGTCCGACCAGCCGCTGCGGGATTACAAACAAAACCGGGTCTCGGTAGACGGCACCTACAGTTTCTAGCCGTATGTCTTTATGAAACGCCTTCTTATCTTATGCATCCTCTTCGCCGTTGCTCTCTTTCCCGGGCGACTGCTGTTTGCGCAAGATAGCAGTCCGTTTCCGACCATCCCGAGAGCGGCCGCAGTTGAGCCGACTGGCCCCGGCACCTCCGGCAGCACCGTCATGCGCACCAATTCAATGGCGGTGCTCGACGACAAGAAACGGCTGGGAAGAGACGATTTTGTCAGTTTTCGCGTGGTAGAGGATCGCGATAACGAGTCACAACGGCTCCGTGTCAATGACAACGGCGAACTCGAAGTCCCATACATCGGTTTGGTTTCCGCGCAGGGAAAGACCTGCCGCGAACTGGCTTATAACATCAAGTCGGCCTTGGAGAAGGAATACTATTATCACGCCACTGTGATCCTGGCCGTGGATCGACTTAGCGAAAGGTCGCGGGGCAAGATTTACGTCTACGGAGCGGTCAAAGGGCAAGGTCCGCAGGAGATTCCAAGCGATGAAACCTATACGGTCAGCAAGGCGGTGATTCGCGCCGGGGGCTTTGGCGATTTCGCTGACAAGCGCAAGGTCAAGGTGACACGCAAGAATGGCCAGGACATGATCGTCGATCTCAAGCGAGTGATTGAACAAGGCCGCAGCGAGGATGATGTCGTCTTGCAACCCGACGACCAGATCTACGTCCCGCAGCGTCTGGTGAATTTCTAATTATGAAGAACCAGGCATTCGAACGCTCTTCACCCGCCTCGATCACCACTTCGATCATCACGCGGCTTCATCGCTACAAGGCGCTTTTCCTGCGCCGCTGGTGGATACCGCTCCTGACTATCTGTCTCGGCCTCTTCGTCGGGGCCTGGATGATTTACCAGGCGCCTAACGCTTTTCTTTCCACCAGCAAGATGATGGTGGCGGGCAAGCTGAATCTGGCTCAAAACGCTGTTTACAGCGAAGACACCAATAACTTTTACGGCACTCAGATTCAGCTTATGCAGAGCGACGAAGTGCGCAGCGGCGCCGAAGCTGTCGTGCGCGCTGCTCACCCGGAGTTGGCGCCAGTCAAGGTCACAATGTCAGTTACGCAAAGACCCCGCACCTCCATCTTCGAGCTGGAAGCGATCGGCACCGCGCCCGATTATACCCAGGCGTATCTGAACGCGGTCATGCAAAAGTATCTCGATCAGAAGAAAAGCATGCGCGCCGACCAAGGCAGCCACGTTACCACCGCGATCACGGAACAGTTGATTCAGGTGGAAAAAGATCTGCGCAACGGCGAAGACGAGATGTTGGAATTCCAAAAGGAACACAACATCGGATTCATCCAGGAGGAAGGGAACAGCGCTGCCGCCTATCTGGTCAAACTCAACCAGGAGTATGCCCGGCTCAAGACCGAATACGACTTGCTTAGCCTGCTCGATCTCGACCAGAACCTCGATCGCCAACAGATCGGGAAACCTTCCGAGACCGCCACCGCCTCTCAGGGCGACGAAGGCATGCCTTTCGCGGACGTGGGACCGGAAGGCGAATACCTGAAAGCAAAGCAAATGGTGCAGCTGTTGAAAGCCGAGCGCGACACTCTTTCGAAAGATTTGCGTCCGAAGCACCCGAAGATCATCAAGCTGAACGACGAGATTACGAAGCAGGAAAACCTGATCGGACTTTATCGGGAAGACGCGGTCGAGAAACTCGAGACCCGCCGCAAATCGATCGGCAAACAGATGGAGAATCTCAAATCCAACATCAAGGAATGGGAGAAAAAGGCGCTCGACCTCAGCCAGCAGCTCGCGCAGTTCAACCGCCTCAAGGGCAAGGTGGAACGGCAAAAGACGCTTTATGATCGGCTGACTAACAATCTGAAAGATGTCGACGTTTCCCAGGTCGTCGACGGGGGTGACCAGGTCGGCATCATGGAGAACGCGACTACGCCTGTCTCGGTGCGCCCGGGTTTGATTCGGAGCTTGCTCGTCGGCCTTGGCTTCGGGGCCTTTGCCGGGCTCGTGATTTTGGTCCTGCTCGATCGAATCGATGATCGGATGGCTTCTTTCACCGAATTTCAGCACTACTTCACGGAGAACATCCTCGGGCAGATTCCGAAGGAAAAGACGAAGGGCGCAGTCAGCTTGCTCCAGCCGGATGACGCTCGGCACATATTCGCCGAATCTTATCGCAATGTTCGCTCGTCGATCTTCTTCATGCCCTACGAAGGGCCGCGCCCGAAGACCCTGCTTATCACCAGTGCCGTGCCTAACGAAGGCAAGTCCACCGTTTCGTCAAACCTCGCCATCACCATGGCCCTTTCCGGAGCCAAGACTCTCCTGATCGATGGCGATCTGCGGCGCGGCGCTCTGCGCGAGGCTTTCGATATCCATTCCAAGATTGGCTTCTCGGAAGTATTAAAACAAGAGGTCAACTGGCGTGAAGTGGTGGTCCCAACCACCTTGCCCAGCCTCTTTGTCCTCCCGCGTGGCAATACCCTCTCGCAACCGAGCGAGCATCTCCTTCGCGAATCGACCGATGCCTTTCTCAAGGACATCTACAATCACTACGACTACATCATCATTGATAGCTCCCCCGTCCTGGCGGCGGATGATACCACCAGTCTCGCGCCTAAGATTGATGCCACGTTGTTTGTCGTCCGGCTATCCTACACTTCCGCCCGCCTGACCAGAAAGGCGCTGGAGCTCCTCTATAATCGGCAGGTCAATGTCCCGGGTGTTATTCTCAACTACGTCGACACCTCGCTGCCGGAGTACTATTACTACCAATACGCGGAGTATTATAATACGCCGACTCCAGCCGCTCCCGAAGCTCCTGTTCTGTCGGCCGGCGAAAAACAGGTTCAGCGCGTCTAGCGGCGGATCCGATCGAGCCGGTCGATCCCTTCCGGCGCGTCGTTAGGGTGCACCTCGCGTCATGATCTCCTCGTCACCTGCGCCTGCTCCGGTCGCCCCGCCGCCCGAGGGTCAGCGGCGCGCTTTTCATTTCGCCCGCCGAGTCGGACATTTTGCCTCCATCCAGGTGCTGGTGCAGCTGATTGGATTTGCCTCCGGCATCTTGCTCATCAGGCGAATGGAGCAGCACGAGTACGCACTCTTCACGATCGCGAACACGATGCAGGGGACGATCAACGTCCTGGCCGATATCGGTATCAGCATCGGCCTGGTTTCGATCGGCGGCCGGGTCTGGCAGGATGGGCATCGCTTCGGCGAATTGATCCAGACCGGATTGCGGCTTCGACGCAAGCTGGCGGTGGCAGCGGTCCTTGGAGTGACTCCCTTGCTTTACTACATGCTGGTGAAGAATGGCGCTTCCGTCGTCTACGCCATCATCCTGATCGCTGCTGTTCTAGGCGGGTTGTACGTCCAATTGTCACTCGGGGTGCTCGAGGCAGTGCCCCGTTTACGCTCTGATATTCACCAGATCCAGCGGATCGATTTCACCGGATCCGTCGTGCGCCTAACGATCTTGGTGATTTTGGCCTTTGTTTTCCTCAACGCCGGGGCCGCCGTCTTTGTTGGTTCTGGGGCGCTGCTTTTGCAATATCTGTTGCTTCGCCGATACGCCCGCGAGGTCGTCGACTTAAAGGCTGGGGAGAATCCGGAGGATCGGAAGGCGATGATCGGTTTCATTCGAAGCCAGGCGCCAAACGCGATCTTCTTCTGTTTGCAGGGACAGATCACCATTTTGCTCATCACGATCTTTGGTGATCGCGCCACCGCAGTGGCAGAAGTGGGAGCTTTAGGCCGGTTGGCCATGATTTTTGCCGTGCTCGGCAACCTCATCACCAATATTTTTGCGCCGGCGTTTGCCCGCTGCCAGGAGACGCGGCGACTGGGCTGGCTTTACGCCGGGATCGTCGGCAGTGTGGCTGGGTTCAGCCTCCTCATCCTTGGCGGTGCGGCCTTGTTACCTAATCAGTTCCTTTTCGTGCTCGGGAACAAGTACTCACACCTGCAGCATGAGCTTCTTCTCATGGTGGGCGGCGCGCCCCTCAATATGCTTGCCAGCACCCTCTGGGCGCTCAACGCCTCTCGCGCCTGGATCGTCGGTTCGTGGCTCTACATTCCGCTAACCCTCGGGACGCAATTGATGCTTATCCCCTTTATCGACTTCTCCACCGTGACTGGAGTCCTCACCTTTAACCTCTGTTCCGTCGTTCCGAGTCTGCTACTCAATATTGGGCTGAGCTATCGGGGCTTCCGCCAACCACTGCCGGTATGAGGCTTCCGAATTTCGGTTATCACTTTGCTTGCTGGGAGGGGAAATTGCGGCGCCAGGCTTATCGCGCCCTGCTGCCCGCGATGGTACAACGCCGGGTGGAGCCACGACGAGAGGTTGCGCTCGAAGTCTATTCTTATTCCAGCGAAGCGATGTTGCCAGAGCAGGTCCGCTCGATCCGCTCCTTTCTCCGCCATGTGGGACGGCCGAAGAGTTTCACCGTGATTACGGATGGTTCGCATCCTTCGGCCAGCATCGAACTGCTCCAGGAGATCGATCCGGTCGTGACCGTTCGCCCCACGGGTGAGCATTTGCCGGCCGACTTACCGAAGAAATTTCGTCATTACGTCACGACTTACCCGATGGGGAAGCAACTCGGTCTGATCATGTCGTTGCCTCGCCACGGCCCGGCCTTTTACGTCGATTCCGACGTTCTGTTTTTTCCGGGAGCGGTCGAATTGGTTCAGGCTGCGACGGCGGGCGACGCTCCAGCCTACTATCTGCAGGATTGCCAGGACTGTTCGGCCGATCCGCGCATCTTTCGCGAACCTGACGAATCAGCGAGGCCGGTTAATTCCGGGCTGCTGCTCCTGTTGGAAAAACTCGACTGGTCACTCGGTATTCAGCGCTTTCTCGAGTTGAACGGGGAACCGAATTTCTTCACTAATCAAACCATCGTGCATCTCGTCATGCACGCCAACGGCGCCCTGCCGCTCGACGCGCAGAAGTATGTATTGCAACTCGACGACCAGTTTATTTATCCGGATCGGTATGCGAGCCCGCAGCTCGTGTTGCGGCATTATGTGAATCCGGTGCGGCACAAGTTTTGGACCGCCTCGTGAGCCAATGAAATCAGGTCCGCTCCGCATTTTGGCGTTGATAAATCTACCTTGGGATTCGCGTCTTGGCGCCTCGCGGGTCTGGATCGAATTGACAAAGGAATGGGAACGGGCTGGCCACATCGTCGAGAAATATTGCCTGACGGATGCCTATCCCAGGCCGCCGGCCTCGCGCGCAGGGTCAGCGTTTCGGCAGATACTCTTTCCGAGAAAGGCTGCCGCTTATGTCAGAGCAAATGCCCATCGTTTTGATGTAATCGATTGTTTGATCGGAACGCTTCCTTTTTCCAAGAGTTCCCTCCACTTTCATGGCTTGGCGGTGGCGCGTTCCGTCGGGCTCTTTCGTCTCTACGACCGTTTTTTGCGCCTGGCCTCGCCACCTTCGCCCGCGCAATCGAAGGGGCGTTGGTTTGGCCGCATTTTCCATCGCCTGATCGAATGGCGGGCACGCCGGGATTGTGAGCGATCGCTTCGCACCTGCGACCTGCTGAATTTGCCTAACGAAGATGAGAGGGCGGAGATAGGCCGGGATCGAAGCCTGAGGGCCACATCCATTGTCGAGCCGTACGGCCTGAGCGACGAGTTTCTGGAGTCACTGGCCGCAGCTGCCGCCCCAGCGGCCGTGCGCCTGCCTCGACAGAAGATTTGCTTCGTCGGGATGTGGGGACCGCGGAAAGGGTCGCGCGAATGGCCGCGCATTGTCTCCGCAATCTGGGAGCGCTATCCCAAGACCGAGTTTCTTTTTCTCGGAACGATGTTTGACGAAGCGGTCGTGCGGGCCGATCTCGGGCTGAGCGAAACACGGCGGATAACCTGCCGCGCGACGTTTACGGGGGCGGAACTGCCTTCTTTACTCGCGGATTGTACCTTGGGGATTTTCCCCAGTCATATCGAAGGGTTCGGCTTGGCGGTGCTCGAGCAATTGGCTGCTGGGCTCCCGACGATCGCTTACGATGTTCCCGGACCCCGCCAAATTCTTCATTCCCAGCGCGACCGCCTGTTGACCAGGATCGGAGATGTTTCCGCCATCGCGGAGCGGGCCTCGCAGGTCTTTTCTCTCAAGGTGGCTGAGTATGAAGCGCTCTCAGCTAACTGCGTCGCCATCGCGCGAGGTTATCGTT
The DNA here is from genome assembly GCA_030856765.1 of Verrucomicrobiota bacterium. Classification (GTDB taxonomy): domain Bacteria; phylum Verrucomicrobiota; class Verrucomicrobiia; order Chthoniobacterales; family UBA10450; genus Palsa-1392. The sequence continues at coordinate 23,131 of JALYOR010000134.1, forward strand.
GGAGGAAGATCGCGGAAAACACCATCCGACGTTACCGGGCCGCCTTGGAATCGTTAGACCCGAATGCGGTCCGAGAAGAAAATGGATAAGGCAACGCTCCTGCAGATCGTGCCGCGAGCACCAGGCAATCTGGATGGCGTGGGCGACTATGCCCGACAACTGGCACTCGGTCTTCTGAAGTTATACAATCTACGAACGACTTTTGTCTCTGCCGCGCCCAGCGAGTCGGGGGAAACGAATAACGGCTTTCAGGTCGTGTCACCGCTTCGCACCATGGCGAAGGTGCCTTCTCCGCCAACCTCACTCCTGTTGCACTACGTTAACTACGGTTACGACCCGCGCGGAATTCCGCTTTGGCTTCCCTCGGTTATACGTCGCCTCCAGCGGTCGGGTAGCGGGAAGCTGGTGACCGTCTTTCACGAGTTGTATGCGACGGGTTCGTGGCGGCAGAGTGCATTTTGGTTGCGACCTCTGCAGATGCGGATTGCACGTTCACTAGCCTGCATGTCGGCGACTTCGATTGTGAGTAATGAAGTTCAAGGCGAGCAGTTGAAGCGCCTGGCGCCCGAGGCACGAATCGTCGTCCAACCAGTTCCTTCAAACTTCGGCGAACCGGAGATCTCACTCGAAGAATTGGAGGCTCGTGATCCACATCGCTGGGTCATCTGTGGCGGCACCGAACTGATCCTTCGGTCCTTGGATTCATTTCTGCAGACCATTTCTTATGTTCCGCAAGCATTCACCCCGCGCCAGTTATGTATTGTGGGCGGAAGGGACCAAGCCGACCTGCGAGCCAAGTTTGGTTTCTTCCAGAACCTCGAAGTGTCTTATCACCCCGGGGTGGATGCTGGGGTCGCATCGGACCTTATTAGCAAATGCGCCTTCGGCTGGATTGACTACTTCCTTCGTCCCGAGGTGCCGATGGCCGCCCTCTTGAAATCAACCGCCTTCGCAGCGCTCTGTGCGCACGGCGTCATTCCCGTTCTACCGTATGGAGGAGCGTCTGTCCTGCTTCACGGAGATTCGTTGCAGGGGCCGTTCTTTGCCAATGCGCGGGAGCAGAATCTTCCGCGCGAATCGGATCGTGTTTCCACCGCCTCCGCGATCCTGTCATGGTATAATCGAAACGCTTCCTCGACCGATCTCGCGCGGGCTGTCGCGGCCGCGATCTCTCCAGCGTCATGACTTCGTCACTCACACCAGAAGTTGACCTTTTCGTCCTGCATTGGAACCAACCCGAGGCCTGTCTCGCCACCGTGGCCGCCTTTTGTAAACAGGATATTCCGCTCCGAGTGACAGTGATCGATAACGATTCGGAGGCGGAAGCGTTTCAGAGGCTGGAGTCAGAGCTCGATCCGGCAGTCATTCTCGTTAGGCTGGATGATAACAAAGGCTGGGGCGGCGGGTTTAACGTCGTCCTACGACGCTGGCTGCAGAGCGGGAAGAGCCCCTATTGCCTGATCAGTGCCCATGATGCCATGCCGGAGCCGGATTGCCTGCGGCTCTTGATCGCGGCCGCAGACGCCGATCCGCGCGTCGGAATCGCTTGTCCGCAATATCCCGAGCCCTTTATTCCCAGGCTCTCGCGCTGGCGCGGCGTCTATCCCGAGACGGTCACACCGCTTCCCTCGGGGACGGCGCAGGCGGTCGATGTGCCGCACGGCACGCTCATGCTGGTCCGCCGGGATTGTCTGGAGGAGATAGGACTCTTCGATCAGCGCTACTTTGCCTATGGCGACGAGCACGACCTGGGGGCCCGGGCGGTTCGCCATGGCTGGAAGGTGGTTCTGGTCTGGGGATCGATTGTCGTCAACCCTGCTACCTGGACCGAAAGCTCATGGCGAAGTTATTTATTTGCTCGTAACTCGCTCCTCCTGGTGGCCGGCTCGTTTGGCCGGGGCGCCGCCCTGCTGCGAGCGATACTGATCTTGGCTAACACTCTCCGGCTGCTTGTCTCCCAACGGAAAGACGGCTTTGCTTTTTCCGCGCGTGCTCGCTGGAGGGCGGTGCGCGATTATTTCGGCGGAGTTACAGGTCGCCCGGTCATTCCGTGAAGATACTTATCTCCTCTCATGCTTTTCCGCCCAGCATCGGTGGCATCGAGACGGTGAGCCGGCTGCTCGCGGCAGAGTTTGTTCGGTTAGGCCACGCCGTCAAAGTACTGACTCAGACTCCTGGCCTGAGCGCGGAGGATGCGGCCTATCCCGTCTTGCGCAGACCGTCGCTCGGCGAATTGGTCGGTGCGATCCGCTGGTGCGACGTCTTCTGGCAGAATAACCTCAGTTTGCGCACGCTTTGGCCCGTGCTCGCGCTCCGTAAGCCGGTGGTGATCACGCATCAGGGCTCCTATTGCCGAAAGCCGTCGGGAATCGATCTCGTGCAAAGGCTGAAGCACGCCGTGGTCGGAAGGCTGCCGAGTGTGGCGATCAGCCAGGCGGTGGCGAAGTGCTTCGAGACCAATTCCACGGTAATTCCTAATCCCTACGACGCCTCGCGGTTCAATGTCGATTCTCCTGCGGTCGAGCGAAGGGGTGATCTCATTTTTCTCGGTCGCCTCGTTTCGGAAAAGGGAGTCGATCTTCTTTTGGAGGCGTTAGCCGATCTTCGTCCGCGCGGCCTCGTCCCGCAGTTGACGGTGGTCGGCTCAGGGCCGGAGGGCTCCGCCATCCAGGAAATGACGGCCAGGCTGGGACTGGGTGAGCAAGTGACCTTCGTCGGGGCCAAAAGTGGCGCGGAGTTGGTCGCTCTCTTGCAACGGCACAAGGTGCTGGTGGTGCCTTCGCGTTACGACGAGCCTTTTGGGGTGGTAGCGCTCGAAGGAATTGCCGCCGGTTGCGCGGTTATCGGTTCGGAGGGTGGGGGTTTGCCGGAGGCGATTGGTCTCTGCGGACTGACTTTTCCGAATGGCGACGTGAGCGCACTGGCATCGACGGTTGAGCGACTTCTGGTCGCGCCTAACGAACCGGTGCAGCTTCTCGATTCCGCGCCGCAGCACCTTGCGAAATTCCGCCCAGCCGTGATCGCCGAATCGTATCTCACTCTTTTTCGCGCCCAGCTCTCGTGATACTTCTTTCCCATCCTACGGCCAATCAGAACGTCCGGCAGACTGCCGTCGCTCTCGCTGAGGCGGGATTGCTGGAAGAGTTCTGGACATGTGTGAACTGGAAGCGGGATGGCCTGCTCGATCGCGCTACGGCCTGGTCGGGTCGGCTCCAGGAAGAATTGCGACGCCGGTCTTTCCCGACGGTGCTGGCGCCTTATATCCGGACTGTTCCCTGGCGGGAATGGGGCCGACAGGCAGCCGGGCAACTTGGCTGGAAGTCGCTGACCGGGCATGAGCACGCTCCCTTGAGCGTCGATGCGGTTTACCGTTCGCTTGATCGGCGGGTCGCAAAGCGCATTTCCGCGGGCCTAACCAGTAAAGCAGTTTATGCTTACGACGATGGGGCGCTGGCCACTTTTCGGGCGGCCAGGGAGCGTGGAATCAAATGCCTCTACGAGCATCCGATCGCTTACTGGCGCACGGTCCAACAACTCCAACGCGAGGAGGCGGAGTTGCAGCCGGAATGGGCCCCGACACTCGGTGCGTTAGGCGACAGCGAAGCGAAGCTCGCACGGAAAGACGAAGAATTGTCGCTTGCGGACGTGGTCGTGACCGCGAGCTCTTTTGCTAAAGAAAGCCTGGCCCTCGCTCCGACTTTGAAAGCATCCGTACGGGTGATCCCTTATGGGACACAGCCCCTGGACGTGTCGTCGCCGGAAAGGGAGCCGGGAGGCAAGTTACGCGTCCTTTTCGTCGGCGCGCTGACCCAGGCCAAGGGCCTTTCTTACCTCTTGCAGGCCGTGGCCCGGTTGGAATCAGAGATCGATTTTACCTTGGTTGGCCGGCAGGTCAGCCGCGAGGTACCTTCTTCTGCCTTGCTGGCCAAATACCACTGGATTCCAACGCTTTCCCATCCGGAGCTACTACGGGAGATGTCGCAGCACGACGTTCTCGCGCTCCCGTCCTTGCATGAAGGCTTTGGTTTGGTCATGACTGAGGCGATGGCACAGGGTTTGGTGGTGATAACGACCCCGCACACCGCGGGGCCGGACCTGATTGAAGATGGGGTCGACGGCTTTATCGTGCCGATCCGCTCGGCGGACGCGATTGAGGAGCGACTGGCGCTCTTGCGGGGCGAACCGGACCGCCTTAAAGCGATGCAGGAAGCCGCTCGCCGGCGGGCGCTGGCCTGCACTTGGGAAGAATATCGCCGCCGTCTCGTGCACTTGGCACGGGAAGTGGTGGATTTACCCGTCTCATCATGAATGCCATGGCCGAACGGCGGGTTCCATCCGCCAACGAAAACCTGCCGCGAATCTTTGATTCGTCGCAGGCGATCCGAAATATCCGGCGCCTGATTTGGCTCTATCTCTGGCTCCTCATCTTCGAAGGGGCCTTTCGCAAATGGATCGTGCCGCAGCTTTCCGCCCCGCTTTTGCTCATCCGCGATCCGGTGGTGATCCTCATTTATCTCCTGGCGCTGCGGGCCAAGGTCTTCCCGCACAATATCTACGTTATCTGTCTGGAAGTTCTCGCCATTCTCTCGTGGGCGACCGGCATCATCGTCCTCCTGCCCTATTTTCCCATCCAGAGCATCGTGCTCGTGACCGGTTACGGCGTGCGTTCGGACTTTCTGCATCTGCCGCTGATCTTCATCATTCCAGCGGTCTTCACTCTCGAGGACGTCAAACGCATTGGCTGGTGGACAATCGTCGGGATGATGCCCATGGCTGTTTTGATGGCGCTGCAGTTTGCCGCCTCGCCGGAGGCTTTTATCAATCGTGCGGCGGGTGTGGGCGAAGGAACCCAACTGGCCGCGGGCGGCGGCAAGATTCGGCCACCGGGAACGTTCTCGTTTGTCTCCGGTTCCGTCTACTACGCGAGCGCAGCGGCGGCCTTTCTCCTCCACGCGGTTCTGGCCAAGCTTCCCTACCGCAACCTTCTGCTTTATGCCTCGGGCGCCGGTTTGATTGTGTCGTTAGGCGTCTCCGGCAGTCGTTCGGCCGTTTTGGCGGTGGTCGTGGTGGTAGCCGGGCTCGGAGTCATCATGTTGCTGCGACCGAGCATCGTGAACAAGTTTGGACGTCATCTCTTTTTCGCGGTGATCCTGCTCGTAGCGGTCAGTTATCTGCCGATTTTCCGGGAAGGTCTGGGCATTCTTTCCGATCGTTTTACCGAGTCGGCGGATGAGGAATCGGTCGTCGGCGGCTTGGTCGGCCGGACGGTGGGTGGTTTTACCGAAGGCCTGCTCGTGATCGATCGGGTGCCGTTAGGCGGCTATGGACTCGGCGTCGGCACGAGCGGCGGCGCGAGTTTCCTCACCGGCCAGGCTTCTTTCCTTCTCGCGGAGAACGAGTGGTCGCGCATCCTGCTCGAGAGCGGCCCAATCCTCGGGCTGGCTTTTTTGATCTGGCGCTCGGCGTTGACGTTCAAACTCGGCTTTTTCGCCTTTCGCCAGGTGCGGGAGGGGAACTCCCTGCCGATTTTTCTCTTCATGGCAGGTCTCTTCGTTGTTTTGCAAGGACCGTTTGGTCAGCCGACCAGCCTCGGGTTTGCCGTGGTTTTCGCCGGGTTGTGTCTGGCTGCTCGACCGCGCGAGTTGATGGAGACGGTCGAACCTGCCGAACCCGCTGACGCCAGCGCACCGCCGCGAGTGCGAGGGCGCTCCAAGTACGCGGAACGCTTGCACGGCTCGATCCACCGTTCTCATTCTGTTCATGGTCCTCTTGATCGGTAACTACCCGGCCGATCAGCAGCAAAGCATGCAGCGGTTCGCGATGATGATGCTCCGCGGGCTCAGCGCCGCGGGGGTGCCGGCGGAATTGATCCAGCCGCAACCGCTCCTCGGCCGAATTACCTTTGCCGGCGCTTTCGCAACCAAGTGGTTGGGTTATCTTGATAAATTTCTTTTTTTCCCGGGGCAGTTGAAACGCAAGCTCGCGGCGGGCGCGGCACTCGTTCACATCTGCGACCATTCGAACGCGATGTACAGCGGACGGGTCGAGAACAGACCGGTGGTCGTCACCTGCCACGATTTGCTCGCGGTGCGGGGCGCGCTCGGAGAGGCCACCGATTGTCCGGCCTCACCGACCGGCAAGTATCTGCAGCGCTGGATCGTCTCCGGCCTGCGCAAGGCAAATGCGGTGGCCTGCGCCTCGCCCGCGACTTTGCGCGACGCCCAGCGAATCGTCGGCGAACGAGCGGAGGGTCCGGAGCTCTCGCTCATTTGGCACGGAATCAATCACCCCTATCAAAAACAGAAACCGGAAAGTGCGCGGACCTTGCTCGCGCGAGTCGACGGACTCGATCTCGATCGTCCCTTCGCGCTCCACGTCGGCTCCAATCTGCGGATGAAAAACCGCGAAGGCGTCCTCCGCATCTTCGCCCTTACCAAAGACCAATGGAATGGCCAGTTGGTTTTCGCGGGCCAAAAACTGACTTCCGAATTGCGCTCGTTAGGCGAGCGGCTCGGTATTCTCGATCGCGTCGTCGAAGTGGAAGGACCGGATAACGAATTTCTCGAAGCGCTTTACAGCTCCGCGCTCGTCTTGCTTTACCCGTCGCGCTTTGAAGGCTTCGGCTGGCCGATCATCGAAGCGCAGACCTGCGGCTGCCCGGTGATCTGCAGCGATCGGGAACCGATGTCGGACGTGGGCGGAGAAGCCGCGCTCACGTCAAAGGTGGACGACGAGCCGGCCATGGCGCGCTCTCTTCTCCGGCTGACCGATCCAGTGGAACGCGCTTCCTGGAGCGAAAAGAGTCTGCGTAACGCGGACCGTTTCCGGGCCGAGGCCATGATTGCGCAATATATCGAGCTCTACCGCTCGCTCGGTGCTCAGGTTTAGAGTGCAGCCATGTGCGGGATTGCAGCTCATTTCAATTCCCTGGCCCCGGTCGCACCCTTGGATCTGGGCCTGATCGCGCATCGCGGTCCGGATGCCACGGGAGAATGGACTTCGGCCGATCAACGCTTTTGGTTAGGCAACACCCGCCTCGCGATTCTCGATCTTTCGCCAACCGGGGCCCAGCCGATGATCGATCCGGTGACCGGCAACGTCATCGTGGTGAATGGCGAAATTTACAATCATCGCGACCTGCGGGCGAAGCTGGGCAAGGTCGATTGGCGCGGGACGAGCGATACTGAAACGCTGCTCATCGGTTACGCGCGCTGGGGGCGCCAGTTGGTCGATCGCCTCAAGGGAATGTTTGCCCTCGCTATCTATGACCACGCGCGGCAAGAGCTTTTCGTGGCTCGCGATCGGTTGGGAATAAAGCCGCTCTATTACACTTCGCGGGACGGGAGTTTCCGCCTTGCTTCCGAGGTGAAGGTGATCGCCGATCCCGCTTCCGCGATGACTCCAAGTTCGATTGCCGCCTATCTGCAATGGGGTGCGTGTCCCGAGGACAAAATTTTGTTTCCCGAAGTCCAAGTTTTGCCTGCGGGTCACTCCATGGTCATCGGCCACGAGGGAAAACCGGAGATCTCCCGCTACTGGCCGGCGAAAGTGCCATTCCAGTCGAGCGCAGAAGGCGCGCCGCAAAAAATCCGCGCTCTCCTCGAAACGGCCGTGGAAGAGCATCTTCTCTCTGATGTTCCGGTCGCGAGTTTTTTGAGCGGCGGAATCGATTCCTCCATC